>JBLNEJ010000097.1:0-7046 GCA_050262535.1 Clostridia bacterium | reverse complement strand
TTGCTTTTTCTCTTGAATTCTTCCCGGATAATACGCTACACTTGTCGGTGAATCTTTCGCTCGAATTTGTTTCCTAATCATAACCAAAATGGAGGATTTCATGCGCTACTTATTATTGAATGAAACCGACAAGCTGCATTTTGTCGCCATGCCTGAATCATACATGTATCAACTGGTCGCCCTGCTGAAGCGGCTCCACAAGGAAGTCGACAAGCTGACGATTGCCGACCGTCCTGCCCTTCCTGTTGTCATCGCGGAGATGAGCCAGCTGGAGCTTGTGAATCAAGACTATCGCATCGAAGATGGCCTTGCCTATGTCAGCGGCCTCGAAAAGCGCTTTGCCACGCTCAAGGAGGAAAATTATCCGCTGATCTCCTTGTTGACCGAGATTCGCGCGCTTCAGGCACAGCTGGAATTTTTGCAAGAGGAAGAATAGAAATCGGTACCGCATTCGTGGCATCTGCATACACTGCTCGTAGTCGAGATACGGCAGGAGGTGCCTTCATGCCACAATGGATGCGTAGGCAACTGCAACGGGCCTTTTTCGGAAAAGATGTAAGGCAAATCCGTTTGTTGAACAGTTGTTGGTTCCTTTATCTTGAAAAGCATGGCGACCGTTCTCAGCAATAGGACGGTCGCTTTTTACATGCTTTTTTATTCAGTTGGCGCGATCATCGTCATGCCGACACGCTGCCGCTTTTCGTCGATTTCCAGCACCCAGACATCGACAATATCGCCAACGGCTACGACATCGAGCGGATGTTTGACAAATCCTTTACGCAGCTGCGAAATATGGACAAGACCGTCGTTTTTCAGACCGATATCGACAAACGCGCCGAAATCGACAACATTTCGCACCGTTCCCTGGAGCTTCATGCCTTTGACAAGATCGGTCAATTTCAGCACATCCTGATGGAGCAGCGGCTTCGGCAGCTCATCGCGAGGGTCGCGTCCGGGGCGAAGCAGACTTTCCACGATATCCTTCAAGGTTGGCTCACCGATGGAGAGCTTTTCGGCCATTTGGGCGAGATTGAGGCTCGTCAGACGTTCACGGCATAGATCGCTGCCGATTTGGCTTGGATCGAGCTGCAATTCATCCAGCAAACGGTGTGTCGCCTCGTATGATTCCGGGTGGATCGGTGTTTTGTCCAACGGATTGGAGCCGTCCATGACCCGCAAAAAGCCAATGCATTGCTCGTATGTTTTCGCGCCGAGACGCGGTACTTTTTTCAATTGGACACGGTTTGTAATACGTCCCGTTTCATCACGGAACTTGACGATGTTGCCCGCGACCTGCTTGCTCACACCGGACACATACTGGAGCAAAGAGGATGAAGCGGTGTTCACGTCAACGCCAACATGGTTGACCGCAGACTCAACCACGAACTGCAGGCTTTCAGCCAATCGGGATTGGGAAACATCGTGCTGATATTGGCCAACCCCAACCGATTTCGGATCGATTTTGACCAGTTCGGCCAACGGGTCCTGAATTCGTCGGGCGATCGAGACCGCGCTGCGCTCGGCCACATCCAGCTCGGGGAATTCTTCCTTGGCCAAGGGAGAAGCCGAATAGACCGATGCCCCTGCTTCGTTGACGATGATGTAAAAAATGTTGCGTTTGATTTCCTTTAACGTATCGGCGACAAATTGCTCCGTTTCGCGGGAGGCCGTGCCATTCCCGATCGTAACAAGCTCGACGCTGTATTTTTCGATCAACGCTTTGACGGTGCGGCGCGCTTCCTCCACCTTGCTCAGCGGAGGCGTCGGGTAGACAACCGCGACTTCCAGCAGCTTTCCAGTATCATCGACGACTGCCAGCTTGCAGCCTGTCCGATAAGCCGGGTCGACTCCCAGCACAACTTTGCCTTTAACCGGAGGGGAAAGCAGCAGCTTGCGCAGATTCTCGGCAAAAATATGAATCGCCCGCTCTTCGGCAACTTCCGTAAGCTGCGCGCGCACCTCGCGTTCAATCGATGGCGCAATCAACCGCTTGTAAGCATCATCAATCGTCGCTTCGAGAATTTCACGCACGACCGTCGGCTTTTTGATCAGCCTGCGCTGGATAAAGCTCTTGATTTCTTCGGTTGGCGCATCGATGGAAACCTTGAGAATCCCTTCGTTTTCTCCACGGTTGACTGCCAGCACCCGATGAGGCACGACTTTTTTCACCGGCTCGCTATATTCGTAATACATCTGATAGACGTTTTTGCCGTCTTCTTCCGTTTCTTTTTGATCGGTGGTCAGCATGCCTTTATTGAACGTTGCTTCCCGAATCCATTTGCGGATGTCGGCATCGTCGGAAAGCTGCTCCGCGATAATATCCATCGCTCCGCCAATCGCTTCCTCCGGCGTTTCTACCCCTTTTTCACCGTCTATAAAGCGTGCGGCCTCGACAAGCGGATCGCCTTCTTTTGGCAGCGTCAACAAATACTCGGCAAGCGGCTCCAGCCCTTTTTCCTTGGCCACTGTGGCACGCGTACGCCGTTTTTGGCGGTAGGGACGGTACAGATCCTCGACTTCCTGCAGCTTGGTTGCCTGCTCGATTCCTGCCTTCAGCTCATCCGTGAGCTTCCCTTGCGATTCGATGCTGCGCAGCACTTCTTCCTTGCGCACAGCCAGATTGCGCAAATAACGCACCCGTTCTTCAATATCACGAATTTGCGTTTCATCCAGCTGCCCCGTCATCTCTTTGCGGTAGCGGGCGATAAAGGGAACGGTATTGCCTTCATCCAACAGTGCGATTGTCTGCTCCACCTGGCCCTTTTTGATTTGCAGCTCGTTTGCAATTGTATGTATCATCAAGCTTACTTCCATCTATCGCACAGCCTCCCATCAGTATTGCTAGCTGTAATATTGTAACACAAAGGGAAAAACTCGACATGGTTACATCCAGTCGAGTTCATGATTAACATTCCACCAGTTCGCTGCCGTCGCTCCGCATCGCTTCCCGTAGCTTCAGCAAAGCTCGCCGCTGAATTCGTGACACGTGCATCTGGGAGATTCCCAGCAGGTCTCCTGCCTGTTTCTGGCTTAAATTTTGATAAAAGGTAAGATGAATGATTTCTTTTTCCCGTTTGTTCAGCACATGAAGCACTTTGTTAAGCATGATTTGACGTTCAACCTGGTGGAAGCCGTCATCGGTTTTGCCAACCAGATCGAGCAATGTTATGGAACCGCCCTCCTGATCGGCATCAATCTCATTGTCCATGGACAGAGCATGGTAGCTGCGGCCCATTTCAATGGTTTCCAGCACTTCCTCTTCGCTTACCTGCAAAAATTCAGCAATATCACGAATCTGGGGTGAGCGTTGAAGCGTGTTCGTCAGTTCGTCAACCGCCCGTTTGATGCGCGGACTCAATTCCTTGATTCGCCTGGGAACATGCACGCTCCAGCTCTTGTCACGAATATACCGCTTGATTTCCCCTACAATGGTCGGGACGGCGAAGCTTTCAAAATTCCGACCGTACGATTCATCATATCGCCGAAGCGCTGCCAAAAGGCCAATCATCCCCACCTGAACCAAATCCTCCAGCGGCTCTCGCCCTCGCGCAAAGCGTGACGCAAGCGATTCAACCATCTCGCGGAAATGAAAAACCAGTTTATTCTGAATATCCTCCGTCGACTCCTGCTGGTAGCCTTTGATCAGGGCGTATAGTTCCTCTCTGCTACATTTCTGACCTTGCGTATGTATCGACATCTTCTGCCACCCCGCCCCGCTGCACGTACTTCACCATCGATACCACAATGCCTTGATGACTTCTTACCTCCACTTCGTCCATGAGTGAGTGGATGAGATAAAGCCCAAGCCCACCTTCCGCCAAACTTTCGATGTCCACCGTCGGATCAATCGGTCCCATGTTCTTTTTGGCGTGCTCTGGATCAAAGCTGCTCCCGTCATCGGCCACGATAATGTGCAAGCGATCGCAAGCCACTTGAACCTGGATGCGAATCATCCCCTCCGTTCCGACGTACGCATGCTGAACAGCGTTCGTGCACGCCTCCGATACGGCCAATTTCACATCTTCAATGTCGTCATAGGTCAGCCCAGCCCGATTCGCAACGCCGGAAACAGTCAAGCGGGCGATCCCAATGTACTCCAGTCGGGCAGGAATCATCAGTTCAATCAAATCATTGAAACCATTTGTATTCATTTCGTTGCTTCTCCTCCTTCAGGGGATACAATCGAAAGGATTTGCTTTAATCCGGTTATTTGGAAGAGGCGGTCAATTCGGGGGGGAATCTGTGTGATCTGAAGCTGGCATCCGCTTTGTTTGGAAGCCTTCAATGCACCAATAAAGACGCCGATCCCCGTGCTGTCCATATAGCTCACCTCCGCCAAATTGACGGTGACGGAGCTGTACTCGGGATTGAGGACAATCGGGGTCAAACGTTCGCTCAAGCGCGGTGCCGTAAAAGCATCGACTTCCCCTTGCAAATATAGCATCGTTTGTGGTCCATTGCGTTCTTCCCGAATCGTCAAATTCATCCTGCGTTCCTCCTTTCCAAAAGAGATCTGTCTATACTTTTATGAAAATTATACGCGATGAATCACAATCATGGTATAGTCGTCATGCAACTGGAAATTGGATAATAGTAGCAAACGGCGATAAATCCTCTCCGCCATCGCTTGGGCCGACAAGCCCACCTCCGCTTCCAAGTAAGGAAGCAGATCCTCCCGCTGAAAATAACGCGTACCAATTTTCCGTTCCACAACCCCATCTGTCATCAGGATGAGCATGTCTCCGCTTTCCAGCGCTACTTCATGCTCCGTATAGCCGGTTTCCGGCATCAAGCCGAGCACCAGTCCTTTTCCCTCCAAATCAAAAAAACGCTGCTCACGCTCACGATACAAGAAACCTGGCTCATGACCTGCTACAGCATACCGAAACAGGTGGCGATCCGTATCGTAGCGGCCAAACAGCATCGTGACAAACATGCTCGGGTCCAGATTCCGCTCAACGACGCGATTAAGATGATGCAGCATCTGCCCTGGCTTCATCGCCGAATCGGAATGCATGTCCATCGCGAACTTGATCATCGACATACATAATGCTGCCGGAAGCCCCTTCCCGACAATGTCTGCGATAGCCACGCTGAAGGCTGACGCTTCGCCCTGTTCAAAATTATAGTAATCACCGCTCATTTTCGTCGCCGGCACATTCACCAAGCCGATATCCAAGCCAGGAAACTGGGGAACTTCGAGCGGAAGCATCGTTTGCTGCATCGCTGCGGCTACCTCATACTCGGATTCCATTTGCTTTTGTCGGTCGCGAAGGCTGCGATTCTCGCGGCAAACATTTCCGTATTCAATCATGACTTCCGTCAACAGCTCAAAGGAAGCCCGTATTTCTTGGGATACCTCTGTTTTGCTGGTTAGTGCCCCCAAATGAATATCAATAATCTCTTCCGGCGAGACATTTTCCGCGAGCAGCCATTTGCTCAGCTGCTGTCCAAGGTATAGCTGATCCTCTCCTCCATCCTGGAGATATGCCTGCAATATATCCTGGTACTGATTGAGCAGGTTGTCTCTTAGCATCCACATTCGTATCCTTTCTGTCTAGTCCCGCCACTTTACAACCTCAACCCGCGTTCCGATTCCAACCGTGCTCTCAATCGAAAATTCATCCATCAACCGTTTCACGCCAGGCAGACCAGCACCGAGTCCCCCTGAGGTTGAATAGCCATCCTCCATTGCTGTTTTTAAATCGCGTATGCCGACTCCTTTGTCCTCTGCAATGATCGACAGCCCTACTCTGCCTTCCTTTTCGATGATATTGATCTTGATTGTGCCGCTGTCAGCATACAGGTAAATGTTCCGGGCCAACTCTGAAATAGCGGTAGCGATACGGGATTGGAATATCGTACCATACCCCAGATCCTTTGCCAGTTTTCGCCCCATTTGTCTGGCTGTCACGATATCCTGTTCTGCAAGAATATGAATACAGAATGGCATCTCCATCGCAAAGGCGCTCCTCCCTGATTCGTCACCGCTTTATATGATGTCACTTTTTGTCATCATAACAAGTACTATAAGTATACAACGTATTGTCACAAAATGAATAGAACTCCTTTTGAATCCTATCAAGATACTCGGTGATTAAAATCTTGATCGAAAAAAAGCGATAGAAAAGAGAAAAAGAGCCTGTAACGGCTCTTCCTAAAAGTCAATCAATCCTAAGCTGATTTGCAAGGATTCGTTGACACGCTCCATCATTTCTTCATCGAGATGTGTAATTTTATCAGTGAGACGCTGTTTGTCTATGGTTCGAATTTGCTCAAGCAAAATAACCGAATCTCGGTCAAAACCATAGGTTTTCGCATCGATTTCTACATGCGTAGGCAACTTTGCTTTTTGGATCTGGGCTGTAATCGCCGCAACGATAACCGTAGGACTGAACCGATTGCCAATATCGTTTTGAATCACTAATACCGGTCGCACGCCCCCTTGTTCGGAGCCTACCACAGGAGAAAGATCTGCGAAAAATACGTCACCACGTTTAACAATCACCGGTTACACCCCGCTAACTAAGCGGTCCATAGTGAGATCTGCTTCTTCCTCGGCTCCAAACGCTTCCGATGCCATGTGCAAATTGATCTTTGCCATTTCCATGTATCCTTTTTGCATGGTTTCACGGATAAAACGTTTCTTGCGCTCTTTCAAATATAAACTCATCGCCTGGCGAACAAACTCGCTTCGATTGGACTTCTCTTTTTCTATAACCCCGTCTACTTCCTGTAGCAAATTTTGCGGCAAGCTGATCATGATTCGTTTTGTGACCGGCTTAGACAAGACAAATCCACCTCCAACCAATACCCACACGGAAATAAAGAACAATACCGTACTTCCTTGCGACAATACCATTATGTCGAACCGGGTGAAAAAATATACCTCATATCTATTCGACTTCTTGAACGGAATTCCTGCATTCTCGTCATACTGTAATCTGCCAATTCAACGATTTGCCTGTTATTTAGACAAAACGTGATACATATCTACCTTTTCATTGTTGCGCAGGTAAATGCGAGGGACACGCCCGTTCAGCATG
>JBLNEJ010000096.1:0-2847 GCA_050262535.1 Clostridia bacterium | reverse complement strand
TATAAACAATACGAAACAAATACCTGCAGCAACTGAAAGGATGTACGAACTCCATTTTTTCATGTTTCCCCGAATAGCTCCCTTAACAGTACGATTGCCCTCGCCCGGTCATTGCTTCCAAGTTTGGTATAAATCGAACTGGTATAGTTCCGGATGGTTCCTTCACTCATATGCAGTGCACTGGCGATCTGGCGATTATTCCACCCTTTCAGGATCAATTGCGCAATCTCTTTTTCTCTGTCCGTCAAATCATGTGCATTGTATTTCATATGGCTTTTGGACAGCTCCAGGGTCAAGCCCATTGAAAATTGGTGAAGCCTTTCTGCGAGTTTTCCAGCAATCATGGGCGGCAGGATATAATCCCCCTGTACCGCCTGCCTAATCGTGGTAACAAGCTGATGACTCTTCATGTCTTTTAGCAAGAAACCAGTCGCACCAAAAGCGAGAGCCTCAATAATATAATCATCTTCAGCAAACGTAGAGAGCATGATAACAATTGTGCTGGGAAACTCTGATTTGATGATTTTGGTAGCCTCAATTCCATTCATGACAGGCATCCGGATATCCATTAGCAAAACATCAGGCCGATGGGTCCTCACAAGCTCGCACGCTTGACTGCCGTTTTCCGCAACCGCTACCACTTGCAGGTCGTCCTCCAACGAAAGAATGGCTTGCAATCCTTCGGACATGAGGTTTTGGTCATCCACAAGAATGATTTTGATTATATTCAAATGTATGGCCTCCTTATCTCCGGAACTGTGATACTCCACCCCAAATTGTACCATATCAATGGACGGCACGGGGGAGAACAGCTTCCTATTACTTCCCTGTCTTCTGTTTGCCAGAAATCCCATAAATCATGATCTCAAAGATTTTTTCATACTCGCTTGCAATGTTATGTTTGGTTAATAAAACGCTGTCTTTGGAGGTCATATCCCGATAAAAAAGCTCAAACACGCTCATGATCAACGGGATCGGCATATCCGCCGCGATAAATCCTTCTTGCTTGCCCTGTTCAATCAACTGCTGAATCATCGAGAAGCTTGTATCATGCGCGGTCTCATTGAAATACTTGATTACCTCGGGTTGCCCCATCATATCGTTCATGAAATCCGGGTGGAATTCCGCAATTTTGAGGCTTTTGTTGGTCATCAGCGTTTGCAATTTTTCCTGAAAATTGCATGGACTCGACAGCACCGCCCGGGAAACCTCCACCTGCGCCTCGACCATCTCCTTGACAATCTCGAAAATGAGCCCCTCTTTATTTTGAAAATGATTATAAATGGTGACAACGGAAACATCCGCTTCCGCCGCAATATCCCGAACGCTCACTTTATTGGGAGGGTACTGTTTCAGCAGTTTTTTTGCAGCTATCATGATAGCTGCTTTTTTCTTGTTTGCCCGCTCGTTCGCTTGATTCACGCATGTCACCCCATTATTTTGAAGCGTAGGAAAGTTCATATTTTGGATGTTGCACTTTTTTCCAGATTATCATACCATGAGCTCATAAAATGAAACAATCATAACGTTTCGTTTCAAATATTTCAAAATCACCACATACACGTATTCTCCGGATTACGCGAAAAAGCCGGATGGAGATGATCACATGGACGTATTGTTGGAGGGCAAACGCATTTGCAAGTGGTACCAGATGGGAGCAGTACGGGTGGACGTGCTGAAATCGGTTGACTTTACAATTTACGCAGGAGAATTCGTCGTCGTGCTGGGGCCGAGCGGTTCGGGGAAAAGCACGCTGCTCAACATGATCGGCGGGATGGATCGCGTCAGCTCCGGTGAATTGTACTTTCACGGCCGTCCGTTGCACGATGGCAGCGAGCACGATCTCACCCTGTACAGGCGGGATGCCATCGGTTTTGTCTTTCAGTTTTACAACCTGATGCCGAATTTGACTGCATTGGAAAATGTGCTGTTATCCTGCGAAATCGCGAAGCATCCCCTTCCTGCGCTTGAGGTCCTGACAGAGCTCGGGCTTGCAGCACAAGTGAACCAATTTCCCTCACAGCTGTCAGGCGGCCAGCAGCAGCGGGTTGCGATTGCCCGAGCCATTGCCAAAAATCCCGAGCTGCTGCTGTGCGACGAACCGACCGGGGCGCTTGATTCGGAAACAGGGATCATCGTGCTTACATACTTGCGGGACTATTGCCGGAAGTATGGGAAAACCGTCATCCTCATCACGCATAATGCCGCGATTGCGGAAATGGCTGATCGCGTGTTCTATGTGAAGGACGGAATGATTGCCACGATTCGAACCATCGAGCAGCCACTTTCACCTGAGGAGGTATCCTGGTAATGCTGTGGCGGAAGTTGCGTCGCGATTTATGGCAGAACAAATCCGCTTATCTCGCTTGTATCACCGTTATCATGATCGGCCTGATCTTCTTCTCCTCCACCTCAATGGTGGTTGAAAATATCGACAAGGCGAAAACAGCCTTTTATCAGCAGGCTCATTTTGCGGATGGGTTTGCTGAACTGGAAGGGCTTCCGGCGAGCGAGATCAAACGCTTGCAAGCAATCGAGGGAATCGCCCGAATGGACGGCCAATTCACCAAGGATGTTCGCGTTGTAACGACTGACCAGCAAGATACCGTAACGCTTCGGCTCGTCTCCTTTTCACCGAAGGACAAAGCTGCGCTGAACAGTGTCAGACTCTCTGGCCAACCGTACTCCAGCCATCAGAAACGGCAAATCTGGCTGGATGCGAACTTTTTGCGAGCCAATCAACTGAAACCAAACGAGCGCTTGTCTCTTCTGATTAACGGCAAAAAAGTGGAATTGAGCATCGCCGGAACCGGGCAAAGCCCAGCGTACATCTACGCCACCGGAGCA
>JBLNEJ010000095.1:0-7823 GCA_050262535.1 Clostridia bacterium | reverse complement strand
AAAATCATGACCTCTGTCTTTTGCGTGCATCCATACATAGAACTGGAATGCTGCCTGAATAATCGCAAGCAAGACGATAAACGGCGCCACGAACTTGCGTGGAATTGCTTCATACGCCACTGCAGCGAAAGCCAGCATGGTCAAAACGATCGACAAGAAGAATGCCACGATGTGCTGCTTAGGGCCATCATGCTTCGTTACCGGTTTGCGTTCTGCCGGAGAATTATGGTTTGCTCCCATCGTCTATCCCACCACCTTTTCGCCCATCATGCCCATCAGGTAAACCACGGTGAAGATGAATACCCACACAAGGTCAACAAAGTGCCAGTACAGACCTGCAACATACAGCTTCGGTGCTGTTACAACGGTCAGACCCTTTTTCAACACTTGTGCAATAATTAGGCTAATCCAAAGTACCCCGAACAATACGTGTGCACCGTGGAAGCCAACAAGCGAGTAGAACGCCGAACCAAATGCACTGGAGCTCATCGTGTGACCTTCATGGACGTACTCCACAAACTCGTAGATTTCCAAGCCCAGGAAGCCCAGACCGAGAACAACCGTAACGATGAACCATCCGAGCATTGCACTTACCTTTTTCTTGTGCATCGCCAGAATCCCCAAAACGGAGGTCAAGCTACTAGTCAAGAGAAGGAAGGTTGCAAGGGCAACGAGTGGCATTGCGAACAGATCCGCTCCGCTTGGGCCGCCATTCGTTTGATTACGCAATGCGATAAATGTTGCGAACAAGCTTCCGAAAAGGACGGTCTCCCCGCCCAGGAAGAGCCAGAAGCCGAGTACCTTATTTCTACCTTCGAGGGTGGCTTTTTCCGGTTCGTCAGGAAGCGCACCGTTATGAAGCGCATGATCGTTTGCCATTATGCCTTAACCCCCTTGTCTTCAATTTCATCCGGCTCGATGTGATAACCGTGGTCATCGTAAACGGAGCGCAGGAACATCATTGCCAATGTGAAGGCCAATCCAAGGATGATAACCAGTTTGACATGGTACATCAAACCGTAACCGGCGATGAACAGACCAACAGACATCAGGAACGGCAGGAACGATGGCGATGGCATATGAATCGAACCGAGCGGCTCTGCATATGTCATGCCTTTGTTGCCAGCCATTTTTTCCACCCACAGTGCATCCAAGCCACGAACCAGTGGGGTTTGGGCAAAGTTGTACTCAGGCGGTGGAGAAGGAATGGACCATTCCAGTGTGCGTGCATCCCATGGGTCAGCAGAAGCTGGTTTCCCTTTCGCCGCAGTTACAAATGCGTTTACAAGGAACAAACATGCACCGACAGTCATGATAATAGCACCGATCGAGCTGACCATGTTACCTGCATCGAGCGATTGGCTGTGCAGGAACGTAAATACGCGACGCGGCATCCCCATCAATCCGAGGAAGTGCTGCGGGAAGAATGTCAAATGGAAACCGATGAAGAACAACCAGAAGTTCCATTTCCCGATTGTTTCGTTCAGCATGGTACCGAACATTTTTGGCCACCAGTAGTAAATACCGGAGAACAGACCGGATACGAGACCACCTACGATTACGTAGTGGAAGTGCGCTACTACGAAATAGCTGTCATGATACTGGAAGTCAGCAGCTGGCATCGCCAACATTACACCGGTCATACCACCGATGGTAAAGGTTGGGATGAAGCCGATTGCAAACAAGCTCGCTGTTGTAAAGCGGATATGACCGCCCCACATGGTAAGAAGCCAGTTAAAGATTTTGATACCGGTTGGAACTGCGATCAACATGGTCGCAACCCCGAACAGGGAGTTCGCAATTGGTCCAAGACCTGTTGTGAACATGTGGTGAGCCCACACCATGAAGCCCAAGAAACCGATGAGTACAGTTGCAAATACCATGGATGCATAACCGAACAGTCGCTTGCTCGAGAATGTACTCAGTACTTCAGAGATCACACCGAATGCCGGCAGGATCAGGATATATACCTCGGGGTGACCGAAGATCCAGAACAAGTGCTCCCAGATCAATACGTTACCACCAGCAGTGGTATCGAAGAAATTCGCGCCAAACAGGCGGTCAAACATCAAGAGAACAAGAGAAACGGTGATTGCTGGGAACGCCAGCAGGATCAGACCGGATGTTACGAACGAGCTCCAGGTGAACAGCGGCATACGCATGAACGTCATACCAGGAGCACGCATGTTGATGATGGTTACAAGGAAGTTGATACCACCGATCAGCGTACCGATACCGGCAATTTGCAGACCAATGACATAGAAGTCAACGCCTCGTCCGCTAAATTCGTTGTTGGCAAGTGTCGGATAACTGGTCCAACCAGCATCTGGAGCACCGCCCAAAAACCAGCTTGTGTTGATCAACAGGCCGCCAAAGAAGAACAGCCAGAAACCAAGGGAGTTAACAAAAGGGAACGCAACGTCGCGTGCACCGATTTGCAACGGAATAACAGCATTCATCAAAGCGAAGATAATCGGCATCGCCGCCAAGAAGATCATTGTCGTACCGTGCATGGTAATCAATTGGTTAAAGGTAGCACCGCCAACCAATGCATTTTCAGGATACATCAATTGGAGACGAATCAGCAGCGCTTCAATACCGCCGAGCAAGAAGAAGAATCCCCCTGCCACCAAGTAGAGAATCGCGATTTTCTTATGGTCTACGGTAGTCAAGTAGTCCCACAATCCCGATCTCTTGTAAGAGTGAGCATGTGCAGCCACGGTTTTACCTCCTTTGCAGTTATGCTTAAGTCATTTTCACTACAGTCCATTATTGCGCGGTTTTATTCAAACCATGGTCGAAATCAAGCTTCAAACCGCCGAGGTATTCAACCAGAGCGTCTACTTGATCGTCCGGCAGGTTCAAGTTCGGCATTTTGTTGCCTGGCTTGATGCTTTGTGGATCTTTCAACCATTTTTTCAGTTCTTCTGGATTGTTTTGCAGGATACCCGCAAGGCGCTCGCGGCTTGCAAAACCGGTCAGGTTTGGACCGAGTTTTCCGCCTTCGGAACCAACTGCGTGGCAACCGATACAGCTCTTTTTGAATACTTCCTGACCTTGTTTTGCCAGGTCGGTTTTACCATCAACAGAAGCTGTTTTGATTTTATTCGTCCACTCATCGAACTTCGCCTGGTCAACAGCAACCACTTTGAAGTCCATCAAGGCATGGGATGCACCGCAAAGCTCAGCACATTTCCCTTTGTAAACGCCCGGCTTGTCTGCCTGAAGCCAGAGTTTGTTTTCCTCGCCTGGATTGGTATCGATTTTACCACCGAGCGGAGGAATCCAGAACGCATGGATTACGTCAGCTGAAGTAACCGTGAACTGAATTTTTTTGCCAGTCGGAATGTACAGGTCTTGAGAGGTATGAATACCCAGCTCCGGATATTCGAATTCCCACCAGAATTGATGCGCAGTTACGTTGATTTGCATCGCTTCTTCCTTGCCGTACTGCTTCTCAAGGTTGAAACCGATCGTAACCGTAGGAATCGCCATGATGATCAAAAGCACGAAAGGAATGACTGTCCAAATGATTTCCAGTTTGTGACTTCCTTCTACTTGCTTCGGATAACCGGTTTGACCTGGCTTTTTGCGATAACGAAGCAATACATAGGCCCAGAGAGCAAATACGACAACAAACACGCCCGTCATAATGCCACCGGTGAGCTTCATCAACCAGAATTGGGATTCAGCTACAGGCCCTGAAGGCATTAAAGCGGAGAGGGTTGGGTCGCCACAACCCGTAAGCACTAGCGTCATCGCCATAACGACGAACATCAGACGCATAGCATGATGCCAACGACTCTTCATACAATAAACCCCACTTTCTCTGTGTTGTAATAGATCCAGTTGCGCCTGCAACTAGAAATCTATTAGCACCCTATTTTACGATAGTACCGAATGAGTGCATCGGCAGATTACTTTCCATCCCTTATGATAACCAAAGAGGAAAATAAATAGCAACCATTCTTCTGACGTATGCAAAAAAGAGTACCGGCGATCAGCGATCGTATAAGAACACAAAAAGCGACTCACACTGGTTTTGGTATTAGCCCGTGTGAGCTACTTCACATTAAGTATACATAAAAACCAATGGGATAGATTTGCGATTTGTTAGCAATTTGTTAACAAATTTGTGAACTTGTTTCCCGTGCCTTTCGGTGTCCCAGCATACTGTGCAGAACCATGCCCACAATGACCAGAATCATGCCGCTTATCGCCACTGCTGACGGCAGCTTTGCGGAGAGAAAAACCATTTCCAAAAGCACGGCAAACACCACTTCTCCCGCCTGTGTAGCTTCCACTGCTGCCAATTTATGTGGGTCTCCTTTTGCTAGGTCTGTTGCCGAGAAGAATAACAGCGTTGCCACTACCCCTGCGGTGAGCGCCACCAGAAGCGACTGAAAAAGCTGCCCGCCCGAAGGAAGGCCCGTGTCGATCAGCCCGATGGTGGCAAGCATGATCCAGACCGGCATGCTGGCGAGCGTCATGCCAAGCGTGCGCTGGAATGCGTCCAGCCTCCCCCCGCAAGCCTCCATCATCTTGCGGTTGCCCAGCGGGTAGGCGAAGGCGGCAATCAGCACCGGAAGTACGCCAAGAATCATCGGCCAGACCGACAGCGCATCCACTTCATGCAGTTGCATGACCGCAACCCCGAGCAGAATGATCCCAGACATCCAAAGGCCGCGAACAGGGATTTTTTGCTTTCTTCCGGCTGCATCGCGAAACAGCGGAACCAAAAGCGAGCCCGCCACGATCGTGATCTGCCATGTCCCTGCAGTCAGCCAGGCCGGGCTGTAGGTGGCAGCAAAGGTCAGCGGCGCGTAAAACAGACCAAAGCCTACGAAGCTCCAGACAAGCCAGGCAAGCGGCTTTTGTCTCATCTCCGCAAAAAGGGCAGCGAGGTTGCCGCGATACCAGACTAATACAAGCAAAAGCGGAACCATGAAGAAATAGCGGAGCGAAGCGCTCCACAGCCAGCTTCCGCCGGAAAGATCCATCGCTCTGTTCAGAACAAACGTAAATGCAAAGAAAAAGGAAGACGCAATCCCGAGCACGATGGCTTTCATGCTATCCCCCCTTTCCATCGCTACTGAATTTTTCTCATTATTATAGCAATAAGGGAGGAAATCAAAAACGGTCAATGACAAGGAACAAGCCCCAAACGGTGATTGTCTGGAGCCGTGATACCGTTAAAAACCGCCGCCCATCATCAACACTTCGTCGCCAGCCTTCACCCCGCTCTTGATTTCAATGAACTCGGCGCCTTCAACGCCGATTCCCACTTCCTTCGGTGTCGGCTCTCCGCTGGCAGGGTCTTTCACCATAACGGTTCCCTTTCCGTCTTCCAGAACTTCCACCGCATTGACTGGCAGGCGTACGACGTTCTCTACCTTGTTGACGTTGATGTCGCAGTCACCGGTCATCCCGTGCTTCATTTTGCCGCCATCCTGAATGGCAATCTTGACTTCGAAGCGAACGGTATTATCCTGTGAAACGCCCTCCTGCGGGATTTTTACCACTTTTCCTTTGAAGATCTGGTTGCCGAATGCCGTCACGAATACATCGACGGTTTGCCCCTCCTGAATGTAAGGGATATCTACCTCATCTACCGATGCTTTCATATATACCTCGGACATGTCCATAATGACTGCAGCCGGCTTGCTGCCGTCGAGCTGCTCGCCTTCTTTTACATTCAGCTTGGTGACGACGCCGCTCACTTTTGCTGTCACCTGCTTTTTGCTGATTTCACGCCGCTTCTCTTGCAGCTGCAGCCTCGCCTCCTTCAGGGCGATGTCTTTCTCGAGCTTTTCCAGATCAGTAGCTTCCAGGTCCATCTCTACCAATGTTTGTCCCAGGTTGACCATATCATTTTCGCTGATCAGCACTTTCCCCGCCTTACCAAGCGTGCCAGAGGTAACCTCGATCTCCTCCGGGTGCTCAAACTTGGTCACCACCTGGCTCAAAGCGACTTCGCCGGAAGGTCCGCGATATTCTACCTGACCGTAGTCGCCTATGCCCAATCCGGTATTTTTGTTTACGGTTACTTCGATATCATAGAGAACACCGGAGTTTTCAACCTTTTGCCCTAATGTGTCGATCTTTGTGACAACTCCATCTACATAGGAAAGCGAGCCGCGTAAAAATACGCGTGTGCTTTGTCCCAGCTGGAATTTGGACGCTTGAACGGAATAAAACTTGCCGACGATTTTCAGATGATCCACATCAATCAGCTTGGCGATGATTTGGTTGGTCGAGACTTCTTCGCCCGCTTTGATGAGAACCTCCTTTACTTTTCCCTTCTTATCGGAAACGATCTTTGGCTTGCGCTTGGTCAGGTCAAGCATTTCCTTTTCCATCTTGGACAAGGAAATCTCTTGTTTCTGGAGGGCGATTTCGGCGTCGACGCTGTCAAATGTAAACAGGACATCTCCTTTGGAGACACGCTGTCCTTCCTTGACCAGTACCTTTTCCACCTTTGTTGACATTTCCGGTTTGACTTCCTCGTGATCCTTGGCTTCCACCACGCCTGTCGCGTAAATCGTTTTCTTGACTTCACCCACGTCTGCTTTCACGGTAGGCATTTGCGGTTTTTCTTCCATCATCGCGTCTTCTGCCGGCTGACGATTCTGCCAGTATTGGTAGCCAAAATATCCGCCGCCGATCAGAACAACTGCGATGCTGCTAATGATGATCCACTTCTTCTTGCTCATAGTATCCTCTCATTCTACCCACGATTTTAGAATTGCTAAGCCTTGCCTATTCCGAACGGATCGCTTGCAGCGGACTCAGACGGGATGCACGGAACGCCGGGAAGATTCCTGCCAGCAGTCCGATTACGAACGAAAAGCCAATCGCAAACAGCGACAGCCAGTACGGGATGACAGCCAGCTTGGTCGGTTCTCCCTCATCCGGCATGCCTCTTCCGCCAAACATATTGAAATCGGGATTGCTTGCCGCAACATAGTTCAAAATCTCCACGGCTCCGTATGCCAATGCCAATCCGGTGATCCCGCCGATCAATCCGATAAATCCGGATTCGATCAGGAACAGCCAGCGAATGTTGTAGACGGTCGCACCGATTACCTTCATGATGCCGATTTCTTTCGTTCGCTCCAAAATGGACATGATCATCGTGTTGACGATGCCGATCGTGGCAACAAGCAAGGAAATCGCTGCAATTCCTCCGAGGATCAGCTGGATCACGAAGAAAAATTTGTTGATTTCCTTCAGCTCGCGTGCCGGTGAATAGATTTCGTACCCGATCCGCTGTGCATGCTCAACAACCTTTTCAACATTTTCACGCTTGTCTACCTTTACAAAAATCGTTTCAAAATCTTTCTTTTCCTTATCAGCACGCGTTTTCTTCCGCTGCTCTCCGCCAAACGTACGGCGATCCTGCTCCTCCACCCATTTGTTCAGCTCATCCACCATGGCAAGCGGAACATACGCGACCGGACCGCGGCCAAAGCGGCTGTTTTGCTCCTTTTCGAATTGGCCGACAACGCGGACACGCACTTCTTTTTTCTCAAATTTGCGGTCGCCGTTCGCATCCTCAAAATCGCGCGTCATGACCAGTGTCCCTGTTTTACCGACAGCGTTAAATGCTGCCGGCATTTCCGGTCCTTCGCCGCCAAAACCGCCGCCGCCCCCCATGTTATTCGGGCGTCCGGCACGCTCATTGGCGCGGCGTTTCCGCTCTTCACGCTTTTCTTTTTCCACGTCACGCATTTCCCGCGGCACTTCATAGGTGATGACGATCTCGTTGGCCGCTCCTGTCAAATAGTTGCCTTTTTCGATCTTGTCTTTTTTCATTTTCGCCG
>JBLNEJ010000094.1:0-5734 GCA_050262535.1 Clostridia bacterium | reverse complement strand
TGACCATGCGCTACCGTCATCTTTGATTACCAGGGTATGGAATTCCCCACCAGTAATGGCAACAACGTCTTCCTTGGACCCGGATCCGTCCAAGCTTCCGATCTGGATTGGGCTTCTTTTTTCATTCGGGTTTGTATCCCCTAATTGGCCGCGATAGTTGGAACCCCATCCCCAGACGGTTCCGTCCTTTTTGACTGCCAGACTATAATCGGTTCCGGCACCAATCGCAACGACGTCATTCATCCCGGGGACACGGATCGGTTTATTCGAAGCATTTGCCGTTCCGTCTCCCAATTGGCCGTCTGCATTTCTTCCCCACGCCCACACGGTTCCATTATCCGTAAGCGCAACGATGTGTGAATTGCCTGTCGCGATTGCTGTAACATCATCCAGATTGGCAACTTGAACCGGGACCCCCTTGCTGCTGTACCAGGTTCCATCGCCTAACTGTCCATCCCCATTGTATCCCCAGGTCCAGACCGTTCCGTCCTTTTTCAGTGCAACCGAATACTGAAGACCTGCCCCGACTTCGACTACCTTCTCAATACTGGGGATTTGATAAGGAGTTGATACAACGCTCGCCTCAATCGGACCCAGCTGGTTGTAATCATTTTTTCCCCATGTCCAGACGGTTCCGTCTTTCGTTACGGCAATGCTGTGTGAAACGCCGCCTTCAATACCTACAGCATCTTCCATTTTCTTTACTTTTGCAGGCTGTGTGCGATTGGTTGTCGTCCCATCTCCCAATTGCCCGAATTCATTTGCCCCCCATGCCCATACCGTCCCATCATCTTTAAGCGCCATGGAATGCTGCGCGCCTGCGGCTACTTGTAGCATGTTGGAAAGAGCATTTACTTTTACGGGACTTTTGCTTGCCGTTGTCGTTCCATTTCCTAATTGCCCCGCTTCATTGTTTCCCCACGTCCAAACTGTTCCGTCCCATTTGCGAGCAATGCTATGCTCTTTCCCTGCTTTGATCTGCGGGGATTCGATATCTTCAATCGTTGCTGCTCCTACCAAAGATGAGGGCAGAAGTGTTGCTGCCACCGCGAATGAGAGAAACCATTTCTTCATCTGATTCATTTGGATCACCATCTCCTGAATAAAAGTCTTCTTTCTAACCTACAGTTGATTCTTTTCGGACGCAGACATGGCTTTAGTCAGATTGCCAACCGCCTTCGCCTTGTATTGGCTTTACGGTTTGATTTTATCGGGCGATTTGTCATGTGAGCAGTGACTGGTGTCATCACTTCTGTCATCGCTTGCGTCTGCATGACTATCGTAGCAACCCCTCGGTCCCAGTGTCATGGGAGCACTGCTCCTATCTTTCTTCGTACAAAAATGGTACCACTTCTCCCTCGACGCTAGGTGCCTCCCATCGCTACGCTAGCCATATAACGCCACATGAATGTGAGGAGAAGGAAGCATGAACCTATTTGAAAATGAAGAATCGGTACGGTGGATGCGTTTTCTGTCACGATTTGCGGTCATCCCTGCCATTGCCACGGCCACTTTGGTGGTTAGCCTCGCCGCGGTAATCAAGATGTATGGCACCACTCCAGTTGATAGCCAATTTCTGAGCGCTGCCACAAGTAATCTGGCACCGTTGCGTGTGCTCGGATTTTCCCAAATCTTTCTATGGTTCTCCATTGGGGGGCTGCTACTGGCATTTGCTGCAATGTATAAGCCGTATGCCCCCATCCGCTCTCGGTTTTTAAGCGCGTGCGGCATTGGTATGACAATCGCAGGAACCGGCGGCATCATGAATATCTCGCTTACGGAACAAATGGTTTACGGATACGCTGGAAGTGAAGCAGGGCAAGTCGCCATGCTGCTCATGCAGCCATCATTGGGGCAGGTGATTGAAGCCCATCTCAAAACCGGGGAACTTCTTTCCGGTATCGGATTGCTGCTTGTGTATTCCATTGGGATATCAACTTCGGTGTTGCCACTTTGGTTGAACAGGTGGATCGGATTGTCCGGATTATACGCACTCCTTCTGATCCTGCTCAGGCTGTCAGGTATCGACGTTCCATTTGTCGCGATACCGATCTATGTTGTCTTTTTCGCCTTTTCTCTTTATCTGGCAATCGCAATTGCCATTCGAAGATTCCTACGTGCAAATTCCGCTAGTCACTTAAAACTCTGAATCGCCTCTGCCTGGGAAGTTTCTTTGATGGACTTCATCGTGTTCGCAAGGGGTTTCCTGTCGGATCACGAACTATTTCAACATTAATCAGATCAGACGTCATCGAAAGGAGGAGTAACCCTGGATCGAAATAAAGGCCATTGGCAAGTGCAACCCATTCTGTATCGCATCGCACAACTGGTATGGGCAGTGGTGGCAGTTGGGGCCATCAGTGTGTTTGCTGTCAGCCTCATGCTCAGGTATTCCATTTTGCTTATACCGTGCAATCCTGCAGAGGTGTGTCGTGAACCGATTCAGCTTTCGCTGGAAGAAGCAGCCTCGCTAAGAGGGCTGGGGATGACCTTGCCGTTCTACAGCTCGTACATCATTATTTTGGATACCCTCCAGGGACTTGCTTCCTTTGGGATCGCGGCGATCATTTATTGGAAAAAATCTCGGGATCCCTTTGCATGGTTTGTTTCCATCGCCCTTATGACCGGTACGGTCCCGAGGATCCAAGCGGCTGTCGAAGCATTCCCATCGCTCGATTGGCTGTATACCGCAATGACATTCATCGCCTCCAGCTATCTTGTCTTTTTCTACGTTTTTCCCAACGGGCGTTTCGCGCCGCATTGGACAAAATATGTCACCATGCTTTGGGTATTTTTTAGCATCGGGAGGACCTTTCTGAAAGGCTCCTGGATCGATCCGTTCACATGGCCGCCCTTATGGAACTTTGGCGGTTGGATCGTATTCCACATCATCGCATTGGCCGCCCAAATCATTCGATACCGGGTGTATGCAACTGCCGAGGAAAAACAGCAGATCAAATGGTTTGTATATGGATTGGCATCCATGGTCATGGGAATTGTCTTGGAAAGCATTCTCGTAAACACCCCCCATCTGTTGGAATCGGGAACGACTGATGTCGTCCTCAAGATGATCCTTACAGGTTTGGCGACGATCGGCACGATCATGGTTCCCGTCTCCATTGGGGTTGCGATCCAGCGTTACCGTTTGTGGGACATCGATCATGTGATCAACAGGACGCTCGTTTACGCGTCTACCTCAATCGGGATCATCGGCATCTATGTACTCATCGTGGTGGGCTTTGGGGTCTTGTTTCAAAGTCAGGGCAGCTTCCTTGTTTCACTTGTTGCCACAGGAATTATCGCAGCAGTGGTCAATCCCATGCGCAACCTGCTTCAGCGAGCGATTGACCGCATCATGTACGGAGAAAGAGACCGTCCGTATGTGGTGCTCACGCGATTGGGACAACGGTTGGAGTCGTTGTTTGCTTCCCAAGACGTCCTTCACGTCGTGGTGGAAACGTTAGCACAAACCTTGAAGCTTCCCTATGTCGCCGTTTCGATCAAAGCGGATCGCGAGGAAATCGTTGCCGTGTTCGGTCAACGAGTGGAGCCTGTATTACGTGTGCCGCTGATCTACCAGTCAGAGCATGTGGGCCAGCTGTTGCTTAGCCCACGTGCTTCCGATGAGGTTTTCCCTCTTCATGAACGCAAGCTGCTTGCGGAAATTGCACGTCAAGTAGGAATTGCCGTTCATAATGTACAGCTTACGACCGATCTGCAGCGAGCCAGGGAAAGACTCGTGACGGCAAGAGAGGAAGAGCGAAGGCGGCTGAGACGCGATTTGCATGACAGTTTGGGGCCTGAGCTTGCAAGCTTATCGATGCTCACCGCCGCTGCGCAGAATTTACTAACGAACCGTCCCGAAGATGTCCAGGACATTCTCGCACAAATGAACCAAAAGCTGACATCCGTCATTGGCGATATTCGGCAAATCGTCTATGCGCTCCGCCCTCCTGTGTTGGATGAATTGGGGTTAGCCTATGCCATTCGGGAGCAAGCCGATACCATTAACCGCCCCGATGGGCAGCTGCGGATCGTCGTTGATGGTCCGGATCAATTACCCGTCCTGCCAGCCGCCGTTGAGGTAGCAGCCTATCGCATCGTCCAGGAGGCGATAACAAACGTTGTTCGGCATGCGGGAGCCCGACAGTGCCACATTCGTTTCCAAGTGGATGAGGCTCTCCACTTGGAAGTTAAGGATGACGGAGTCGGTTGGACTGAGAAAAGAAAAGGTGTGGGCCTGAATTCCATGAAGGAACGGGCAGAAGAGCTAAGGGGTACCTTTCAAATCAACAATCATCAAGATGGCGGCACGATGGTATACGTACGCTTGCCACTTTCAAGGAATGAATGATCCCCATCTGGTAACGAACTCATCGCATTTCAAAGGAGTGTAGCATTCATGGAAAAAATCAGAGTGATGTTTGCCGATGACCATCCGTTTTTTAGGACGGGTCTTCGTGCGTTCCTTGCATCGGTGGATGATATTGAAATCACAGGAGAAGCGTCTTCTGGGGAAGAGTCTGTTACACTTGCCTTGCAAGACCAGCCAGACGTCATCCTGATGGATCTGAACATGCCGGATGTGAATGGGATTGAAGCGACACGCCGCATCATGGAGACAAGCCCGCATATCGGGATCATTATTCTCACAATGTTTGACGATGATGAATCCATCTTCTCGGCGATGCGGGCTGGCGCACGGGGATATTTGCTCAAAGGGGCCGGACAGGAGGAGACACTGCGTGCAATCCGCGCCGTCGGGAGCGGCGAAGCCATCTTCAGCCCGTCTGTTGCAAGGCGGCTCATGCATTATTTTTCGGGTCTTCAACCCGCGGTGGCCGTTCCTCTGCCAGAGCTTACAGAACGTGAACGGGAAATCTTGACCATGATCGCACAAGGATTGGGGAATGCCGAGCTTGCCGCCCGGCTGCACCTTAGCCCCAAAACCGTACGAAATCACATTACAAACATTTTCAGCAAGCTCCAGGTTGCCGACCGTACCCAGGCGATCATGCGGGCAAAAGAAGCGGGCCTAGGAGGGTAATCTTTGTACGCTCCTCATCCAAAGCGCACTCCCCATATAGATAAAGCCACTTCCCAAAATGATCCGCGACAAGTAGTCCCCCATCGGGAGGAAGTCTGCAATCGACCCGACGATCAGCAAAATGGCTGCTGTACGCGGAAGAACATTCACACGTATGGTAACGATGCTGAATATGAGATAACCAAGCATCTTGATCACGATCGATCCGATTGTCATCACCATAAAAGAAAGCGGCGGCTCCATGGTAAACATCTCCGGTATCAACGGATACACCACAGGGATGAGGAGCAGCATGCCGTATTGATGCCCTGCCATCAGCACGCTTCCAAGGAAAGCGAGGACAAACCCGGTAATTCCCGATCCCTTCAATTTTTCCATTTGCACCATCAGCATGCCAATCAGCATGAACAGTGACAACGTAATCGCTGTCAGATCCAACCCCCACCCGATCAGTCCTTTTATGGAACCATCATAAGCAGGAACAATAAAAAATCGGGCGGGTAAATATGCAAGCCCCCCTAAAATCCCCAACAAACCAAACAATCTGGTTAACGAAAAAACACTCATCAACATGACCTCCTTATCAGCTCTTTCCAAAGCTGATTATAGGGAGCAAATTGTCATGTGATGAGTGACTCGTGTCATCTCTTGTATCATCATTTTTATTCGCTGAGCGGAAACGACATT
>JBLNEJ010000093.1:0-5264 GCA_050262535.1 Clostridia bacterium | reverse complement strand
TCTTCTAGAATCGAATTGATAATATGAACAGGTGAAATTTCGTTTCCCGAAAAATACACGATCGGATAACGGCGCGGGTACAGCTTCTTGCTGATCGCCTTCGCCGTCATGCCCTGACGGTACAGGTGCAGCACTTCCCCCTGTACATTTTGCAGGTAATCCAGCTTTTGGGCGAGCATCCGCTTGCCATCTTGCACGACACCTGCATGACAGCAAAAGACCGTGTCAAAATCATTGGCGAGCACGGTTTCAAGCGATTGCATGATTTGCTTGACCGATTCATGTGGCATCATCGTTTTCGGACGGCTTGCCAAATACAAATCGCCGCTAAACAGCCGGCCATGCTCCACATCGAGCAGTACGACATGATCGTGTGAATGACCGGGTGTGTAAATCACCTGCAAGGAATGTTTTTGTGTCTCAATCTGCTGCGGGATTGGCAGAGGCTCAAACGCATGCCTTGCTCCCCAAAACAAGCGTCGATAGAGGGGGAGAACAGCATGACTGCGACACAGATCCATTCCTTGCTCGTGGATATAGACGGGTAAGCCCTGATCCTGTCCAAGCCATGGGGCCAGCCCCGTATGATCTTCGTGGTAGTGAGTCAAAGCAACCTGCTGCAATGACAACTGCCTAAAAAACGGAATCAGCTGACTTCGCAGCCTGCTTGGACCGGTATCAACGAGCAACCCGTCAAAAGCGTAAACATACACACGCAGCCGCTGCTTCATCAGCGACACATTCACTTCCCCACCGATAACATTTTCATAGGTAATCGTTTCGATCATGGTCATTCACCCGGCTTATTTGATCGCTTGGAAGCGCACATAGAAGGTCGTCCCTTTCTCTGACGTTTCCAGCTGTATGGAGGCATTGTGACGCGCTGCTACACTGTAGCAAACGGCCAAGCCAAGTCCGGTTCCCTGTGCCTTTGTCGTAAAGAACGGAGTCCCGATTTTCTCCATGAACTCCTCCTTGATCCCGCTGCCTTGGTCTGATATTTCCAAGACCACTTCGTTTTTCTCCGGGTACGTACGGATATTCAAGCTGCCACCCTGCTCCATCGCTTCCAACCCGTTTAGTGCGAGATTGAGCACAAGCTGACGAATTTCCTTTTCATCCAGCAAAATATGTGGACAATGATGCAGCTCCAGGAACACATGCTTGTCCGAAAGCAGTGCTTCTGCCTGAATAAGCGGGTGAAGCGCATCTATAATGGCATTGAGGTTTTGCGGATGCCGGTTGGTCGTCCTGTTTTTAGCCAATGTAAGAAATTCGGTAATAATTTCATTGGCCCGATCAAGTTCCGTGACCATCAGATCGACATATTCCACCATCGGCACCTCTGGCATGCTTTTGGACATCTGCAAAAAGCCACGAACCGTTGTCATCGGATTGCGAATTTCATGCGCGATTCCCGCTGCCATTTCCCCAATCAAATTGAGGCGGTCCAGACGGGCCATTTCCTTCTCCAAATGAACCTGCTCGGTGATATCGGTAATCACAATGAGCGAGCATTTTTCACCGTGAATATCGATAATTTCCGTCGAAAGCAAGCCCTCGCGAACCGCTCCGGATTTGGTGTAGTAGCAAATTTTTGCATTGTGCACAGCCTCTTCCGCTTCAAAAACCCGATTGGCTGCTTCCCCTTCTTCCGGTTTAAAAAGGACCTTCAGCACTTCCCGGGTTTTATCAATCACTTCCTCCCGCTTATACCCCGTAGCATCCAGCCAGCTTTCATTGACATCAATATACCGTTTATCTGCAAGGGAACGAATGGAAATCATACTTGGGCTCGCGTCAAATATTTTGCGGAACCGTTCCTCCGAGCGTCTCAAATCAATCGTCCGCTCTGCCACCAGCTGTTCCATCCGGCTGTACTGGGCCTTCCGTTCCTGCTCAATCCGTTTCCGTTCGGTGATATCGCGAATGGAACAGACGAATACAAGTTGGTTGCCCACACTGGAATGACCGATTTGAATGTCACCGGGAAACGCACTCCCATCCTTTCGGCGAAACCATGCCTCAAAAATACTGCCAATCTCGTCACTGTCACTGCCATTTGACGCAAGCGTGTCGATACCAAGACGACATTTTTCAAAGGTATCTGCTTCATCCAGAAAATGACGCACGTGCCGTCCTACAACCTCACCGGGCGAATAGCCAAACATGCTTTCCACAGCAGGATTTGCTGCCAGCACGATTCCGTTTTGGCTCATGGTGATGATGGCATCTGCGGAGGTTTCACTAATGATCCGAGCCAGTGCTTCCGCTTTCTTTAGCTCATCTGTGATCATTTTGAGCTTGTTATTGGCAATCTCCAGTTCGATGGTTCGTTGGTTCAGTTTGATAAATCCATCAATTTTTCGCTTTAGTGCTTCCGGATGAAACGGCTTAAAAATGTAATCAATCGCTCCAACGGCATATCCGTGCAAGACATGATCGGTTGCCTGGCTGATAGCGGTGATAAAGATGATGGGAATGTGCTCTGACTTTTGTCTGGATTTAATCAGCTTTGCCGTCTCGAAACCGTTCAAGCCCGGCATTTGCACATCAAGCAGGATCAATGAAAAATCTTCCTTCAACACCTGCCGAAGCGCCTCCTCCCCGGAATGAACACTCACGAGCCGATATTCGGGAGAGGAGAGGATTGCCTCCAGGGCGAGCAAGTTTTCTGGACGGTCATCGACAAGTAGAATATTGATCGTAGGCGAGCCTTCCAGAAAGGGTTCCTCTGCGCCTCCTTCTACTCGTGTCAACTTACCCGTCGTTCCATGCGGGATGCTGCCTGAGCGTTTCCGGCGAGCCATCACTCTTTTGCGCAAAAGCGAGTTGTTTTCAGCGGTTACCATGCACCCACCCCCTCTTTCTTCCTATTCATCTAAGCTGTTCCTCACCAAGCAAATATTCCATGACCAACGGCATCAATTCTTCCAGCTTGATCGGCTTTCCGAGAAGTGCGGTCACACCTGCAGCCAAGCATTCCCTCCGCTCGTCATCGGTTGCTTTGGAAGCCAATGCAATAATCGGAGTCGCTTGGAGAGTTTCATTTTGCCGTATCTCCCTGATTGCTTGCAGGTGATCGCGTTGAGCAAGCAGCAAATCGATCAGTACGATATCGATATCGGTCATTTGTTTCAGACTTTGCACCCCTTCATGTGCGTCCTCGGCAAACAGCACCTTCATCTGGCAGCCCTCCAATGCGGTTACCAACGCAAATACATTTCGCACATCATCATCGATGATCAGCACTTTTTTGTTGGAAAGCTTTGTAGCGCCGTCAATCTTTGCACATGGATACTCCGGCAAATATTCACCGGCGGCAACCTCAGCCTGCACGTCATCCACAGCTGTTCCCCCTGTCATTTGCCCGTGATGAAGCGGAAGTAACAACGTAAAGGTGCTGCCACGTCCGATTTCGCTTTCCACCTGGATGCTTCCCCCCAGCAAATGCGCCATCTCCTTGCTTATGTTCAGCCCCAAGCCGGTTCCACCATATTTGCGGCTCGTGGTCCCATCCGCTTGTCGAAATGCTTCAAAAATCAATTCATGCTTCTCCTGGGGAATTCCAATTCCGGTATCAATCACACGGATGCTGATCATCGGGTTTTCTCGATCATCGGTGTCAAGTGTAAAGGACAGCATGACGCTTCCCTTTTCTGTAAACTTGAACGCATTGGATAAAAGATTGCGAAGAATTTGCTGCAAACGATGCTCATCGGTAAAAATCGTACGTGGCAGCCTTTCATCGAGAAAGATCGAAAAATCGAGCCCTTTTTGGTCGGCGACCGGAACGAACTGCCGTTCCAAATAGGTCTGCACATTGTCCAGAATCACATCACTGGAAAACAGCTCCATTTTTCCGGATTCGACTTTTGACAAATCAAGGACCTCGTTGATCAAGCGGAGCAAATCATTGCCCGAAGCCATGATCGTGTTGGCATATTCGACCTGGGAAAGATTGAGATTTCCTTCCCTGTTTTCCGCGAGAATGTGAGCCAAAATCAGCATGCTGTTCAGCGGTGTACGCAGTTCATGCGACATATTTGCCAAAAATTCTGATTTGTATTGCGAGCTGATCAGCACCTGCTGTGCCTTCTCTTCCAAGGCGATCTTCACTTTTTCCAATTCCCGTGACTTTTGTTCCGAGTGCTGGTATTGCAGCTCCAGTTGCTCATTGATGCTGCGGAGCTCCTCCTGCTGCTGCTGCAGCTCTCCCGATTGGATTTGCAGCTCTTCCGTCATATGCTGTGAATCCTTCAGCAACTTCTCCAGCTTCATATAGACATCTACGCTGTTGATCGTGATCCCCAAATTGCCGACCACCTGATCCAGCAACTTTAAATGAATCGGTTCAAACGTTGCAAAACCCGCCAGTTCGACAACCGCCAGTACTTCCCCCTCAAATTCGACAGGCACGAGCAGCAGGCAAGCCGGCAAACCCTTGCCCAACCCGGACGTAATATGAATGTAATCCCGCGGAATATCGGCCACCTGGATCATCCGTTTTTCCAAAGCTGCCTGTCCAACAAGCCCTTCACCGATCAAAAAGCTTCGCTTGCCCATTTGGTATTCCATCGCGGCATATGCAGCGATGCGAGAGTACCGCTGTTCCTCCCCATTCCCTTCTCGCAGGTAAAAGACCCCAAAACCTGCACTGATCAACGGAGTAATTTTGGTGATAAACAGGTGCGCCAAGGCCTGCAAATCATGTACACCTTGATACATGGAGCTAAACTCGGCGATCTTTGTCTTCAGCCAATTTTGTTCCTGAAGCATGTCCTTGTATTCTTTTTCATGTTTGGAATGCTCCTCCAACGAGACGGCAATTTCATTGAAGGCGGCAGCGATTTTGCCGATTTCGTCATTGGAGGTTACCTCTATGCGGGGCAAGGAGCTTTGCAGACCATAATTTCCTTTCGTAATCACCGACGTGACCTTGTTCAAGCTGCTGGTAATGCTCCGCAAAATCCAGATGGTAATGAATGTGCCGATCAATGCTGTAAAGATCACCAAGCCTGTCAGCATCTCGATCGCTGAGGTGAAGGCCCGAATGTTATCATCCAATGTATCGTCCATCATATTTTCCAAATAATCTTTCAACTCTTTGGTGCTGTTGAGAAGCACGGCCCGTTTGGGCAGCACTTCCTTTTTGATAATCATTTGCGCCTCGCGCAGATCACCCTTTTCAAGGGCCCGGATTGCATCATCGATCACCCGATTGTACGAATCGAACATGATGCTCACCTGATAAAGCAGCTGCT
>JBLNEJ010000092.1:0-10000 GCA_050262535.1 Clostridia bacterium | reverse complement strand
ACAATCGGTCAGATCAGCAAGGCCATCGATCTGTCCTACAGCACCGTTTCTGGCATTATCGACCGCTTGGAGCGCAATGGAATGGTGCATCGGGAGCGTGATCAACAGGACCGGCGCGTGGTCTGGATCGAAAAAACGAGCAAAGTTGACGAGAATTCCGATCGGATCACCGTTTTTCCCGAGACCTTCTACGAAGAAATGATGAGCAACATCTCCGAGGAGGAGGTTGACTCTTTCATTCGTACGCTACAGGTATTAATTACTTATATAGAAAAGAAAGCAGAGGAGAAACAATGAAGAAAAAAGCGTCTTTGTACATCATTCTTGCTTTGATGGTGCTGGTTGGCGGCGGTGTCGGCTATTACTACTGGTATCAGGGGGCGAACTACATTACAACCGAGGACGCGCGACTGACCGGTGACATTTATCGTGTCATGCCAAAAATCGCAGGCAAAATCACGCAACTGAACATCAAGGAAGGCGATACGGTCATTGCCGATCAGATGGTCGGGCAGCTGGACAGCTCCAACCTCGCAACCAATATGCTTGACAGTGCGGTTCTGCGCGCTCCCATAAGCGGCAAAGTCATCAAGGTCCAAGCAAAAGTGGGTGAGGTCGCCTCACCAGGCCAGGCGCTCGCAATGATTGTTGACAAGAACTCTCTTTATGTCGGCGCGAATATTGAAGAGACCAAGCTGAGCAACGTACATGTCGGTCAAACCGTCGAGTTCACGGTTGACGCGGTGCCGGGGGCTCATTTTATCGGGAAAGTATCCGAAATCGGGGAAGCGACCAACTCGACGTTCTCCCTGCTGCCTGCTGTCAGCACAAGCGGCAACTTCACTAAGGTTACCCAGCGTATTCCAATCAAAATGACCATCGACAGCACAAATGGAATCGAACTGTCTCCAGGCATGAGTGCCGTCATCAAAATCCATTTGAAGGGAAACTAAGGTGAGGATTATGAAAACAATCAATATGATGAAACCAAAGAAAAACCAGAATCTCGCGATGTGTGCTGCAGTTCTGACACTTTCCGTTCTGTTTGCGGGGTGCAGCAGTGATAATGGTACAGCTGGACAGGCACAGGGCAATCCGGTCGTACAGGTGATGAAACCGAGCAGTATCACCACAGGTCAAATGGTGGTAAGCGGAAAAGTAACACCAAATCAGGAAGTTCAGGTCGTCTCCAAGGTAGCGGCACGCGCCGCAGGGGTAAAAGTCGAAGAGGGCAGCATCGTAAAGGCAGGCGATGTCCTGCTGCAACTCGAAACGGACGATTTCGTCCAGCAGGTGAACCAGGCAAAAGCGGGCATCGCCAGCGCCCGGGCTAAATTGGCCGACACGAAGGCGGGCACTCGCACTGAAGAGATCCAGCGGCAAAAAAGCGGCCTGGAAGGACAAAAGGTCGCTTACGAAACCGCCCAAAAAACGTATGACCGCACCAAATCGTTGTTTGCCAGCGGAGCTGTATCGCAAACCGATTTGGAAAAAGCAGCTTTAGCGTTGGAGCAAGCCAAATCCGGCTATGAACAATCCAAGGCGCAGCTTCAGCTGTCTCAAAACGGCCCTACCGGTAACGCGATTCAAGGGCTCCAAGCGGAGGTAGACCGTCTGAATGCAACACTGCAGCTTGCCGAGAACTCATTGGGCAATACAGCGATCAAATCGCCAATTGAAGGCATTGTCGCCCGACGTTCCATCGATCCAGGCGAATTGGCGCAGCCAGGGGCACCGTTGTTCACCATCGTGGATATGAAAACCGTTCAGGTTCTTTTCTCGGTCAATCAGGAGCAGGTCAACCAGATCCAGCAGGGAGCAACCGTCGAGATGAAAAGCTCTTCTATTCCAGGCAAAGTATTTACCGGAACCGTCGTGTTTATCAGTCCAATCTCGGACACGGGCAGCACAACGTTCCCGGTAAAAGTAAAAGTGAACAATCCTGAGGGATTGCTCCGCTCCGGGATGATTCTCGATGCGTCGTTTGGCCAGAATGCAGCCGCAGCTTCCCGCGTCGAAGTGCCGAAAGCTGCGATAGTGAAAAACAATGACAAAACGTTCCTCTATGTCGTGAAGGACGGGGTTGCGCATCAGGTTGAAGTGAAAACAGAGGACAAGGATGCCAACTGGGTCTATGTGGTAAGCGGCCTGGATGCTGCGGCAGAAATCATTGTCAATCCGAACAGCCAGGTAACGGATGGAGCAAAAGTCACAGTGAAGTAAGGGGGATATTTGCGTGGCAGAAGAAAAACAGTCGATATGGCTCGTACTGATCGCGATTATCCTCGGTACGTTTGTTGCAGTATTAAACAACAGTCTGATCAACGTGGCAATTCCCCAGCTTGTCAACGTGTTCGGGTCTGATACACAGACCATTCAATGGGTGCTGACGGGCTACATGCTGTCATCGGCAGTTGTCATCCCGTTGAGCGGCTACCTTGGTGGCCGGTTCGGGAACAAGACGCTCTTTGTCGGCTCTCTGATCGCCTTTATGATTGGTTCCTTGCTCTGTGGATTGGCCTGGAATGCGTCAAGCCTGATCTTCTTCCGAGTTTTGCAAGGAATTGGTGGGGGATTTATCATGCCAGTCGGGATGACGTTTATTTATTCCGTCATCCCGCGTGAGAAAATTGGGATGGCGCTTGGCATCTGGGGGATCGCTGCGATGGCAGCCCCTGCGATCGGCCCGACATTGGGTGGCTATCTGATGGATGTATTCAGCTGGCGCATGCTGTTTTTGATCAGTGTGCCGGCCGCGTTGTTTGCGGTCGTCATGTGCAGCTCTCTGCTCCCGGAGACGAAAAAGAACTCCGAGCTGGTTCTGGACAGAGCGGGAACCGTGCTGTCGATTGTCGGCTGCGGTGCGTTGCTGTTTGCATTGAGCAAAGGGCAATCGGAAGGCTGGAGTTCGTTTTACATTGTCAGCATTTTGCTTGTAGCCATTTTCTCACTCATTTTGTTCGTATGGGTGGAGATGAATACCAAAAACCCGCTGCTTGATTTGCGCCTGTTCAAAATCATGCCGTTTACGATCAGCGTCATTACCGCAAGTATGGTCATGATCGGGATGATGGGCGGGATCTTCCTGATGCCGATCTACTTGCAGAACATCCAGGGGATGACGGCGGTGCAATCAGGGTGGCTGTTGATGCCGCAGTCCATCGCCATGGCCCTGATGATGCCGATCAGCGGCAGGCTCTTTGACAAATTTGGCGTGATTCCGCTCGGACTGGTTGGATTGACCATCATGGGTATCACGACGGTGGAGCTTCACCAGTTGGCGATGGATACCTCGACTCACTGGCTCAATACGATTCTGACGATCCGCGGAATCGGGATCGGCTTGTGCATGATGCCGCTGTCAACCGTCGGGATGAACGCGGTACCGAAGCAATTGGTAGGGGTGGCTTCCCCTCTGTCGAACGTAATCCGGCAAGTATTCGCTTCTTTCGGCATCGCGCTGTTGACAGCCGTGATGCAAAGCCGACAAACGGTTCTTGGAGCAGACATCAGCGAGCACGTATCCGTCACCAACGATACGGCTACACAGTTCATTTCCGGCATCACAGGGATGTATGTGCAGTCCGGTTTGGATACCACATCGGCGACGGCAGGCGCCATGACAGTTCTTGCGGGCCTTATCCAGAAGGAAGCGGCAGTGAGAGCGATTGCCGACACGTTCCTTGTTTCGGCCATCCCAATCTTTGTATCGATCCCGCTTTTGTTCTTCTTCATCAAACGGAAAAAAACCGTCGAGCTAACCGATCAAGGTTCGGCGCAGTAAGGAATGTCCCGCTAGCAGGCGGGCTTCCTTTTTTCTGTAAATAGTCCAAATCTTTCAAATTTCGCCAAGTCTCCCGAAACAGTGGTATAATAGACACCACAAAATCCGACAAAGATCGAATGGAATTGGGAGGGAGACCCGTATGAACAACCAGACCTACACGCCATCGACATCGAAACAGACGTTGCCGTACGCGGATCAAGCCGAAGAGAAACAAAGGCGCCGGCAAGAGAGAAGCCTTGGGAAAAGTCTTGCCAAAAACCGTACCCAGGTAACCACGTCCGTCATCCTGGGCACGCTGTGGATTGCTTTGTTGGGCGGTGGCTATTACGCAGCCAATCAATATATTGAAAGCTCTCACGCATATATTGATCAGCGTCTTGCAGAAGCCCAATCCGCGAATCAGCATCAGATGGACAAGCTCGAAGAACAGATCCAGTCGCTGACCACCGAGCTTGGGACTGTGCAGGATGGGCTTGGTTCGATCCAGGAAGAGCTGCAAATGACAGGGGAAGCTTTGGGCGGAACAGATAAAACGAAGCAGGCCTTGACGACACGCATCGACCAATTGAACAAACAGCTGGGTGAACTGCGGTCATCGCTGAAAAAACTGGAGGATGCAGCTCGTGCGTGGTAAGTGGCTGATTCATGCTTGCTTGCTCTGTGCACCGGTCGTTGGATTTTTCACCGCATATGCCCAGACCAATCCGGTACATAGCATCGACTCGACACGTTTGCAGCTTCCCGCAACGAAAATGTCTACGGAGCTCGATGCATTTTTGGACAAGACCCGGGAAACCCAGGATCGAATCGTGAAAACCGAGGATCAAATCCAGCATATCCGCAAGAAAGCCGACCACGAGAAGCAACAATATGAGAAACAAAACAAGCAGCTGGGTGACCTGATCGCCAGCAGCAAAAAAGACCTAAAGCAGTCCGGAGATGTACTCTAAACCGTCTTGTCGAATCTGCTAGGCGATCCGATCGGACAAAGCTTCGGAAAGAATGCAACTGTGAAGGTATATTCACTCGCAGAGTCCGGCTATAGCGGCTATATGGCAAAAGTCCGCTTGACCAATCCCAATGCACTGAAAATGGTTTTGGCGAATGACAAGATCACGAGCAAAGGGGAAACGACCAGTCACGCGGGGAGACGAAAAGGTGCCGTTCTGGCAATCAACGCGGGTGGATTCGTCAACAAAAACGGCATCGTGACACCGATCGGCATTACTGTGGTGGATGGGCAAATCAAAACATTCTCTACGAACACCAAGCTGAGCTTCGTTGGCTTTAATTCCAAGGGGCATCTTGTTGGCGGAAAAATTGCTTCCCAGGCAGAGGTGAAGCAAAAGGGGATTTTGCAAGGCGCGAGCTTTCTACCTACGCTCTTGAAAGATGGAAAAAAACAGCCGATTCCAAGAGATTGGGCAAACGCACGCCATCCGCGCACGTTGATCGGCCACTTTACGAATGGCGATTTGCTAATCATCGTCATCGACGGAAGAGGCAAAGGCGGGAGCAATGGCGTTACCCTGGAGGAAGCCCAAAGAAAACTGCTTGAGTTCAAGGTGCGGGATGCGTATAACCTAGATGGCGGCGGTTCCAGCGCCTTCTATTACAAAGGACGAATCCTGAATCATCCATCCGATGGAAAAGAACGTCCGGTTTCCAGTAATATTGTCGTAATGCCATAACAGACAAGTGGTCCTCTCCGCAAAGAGGACCCTTTCTATCCCTTTAATTTTCATAAGATTGCTTGCTTTTACGTAGTGAAGTAGCTAAAATTAGTTAATTAACTTTTGTTAACGACCCATTGGATCGTAAGAGAGGAGCTTCTTTATGAACTATTCTTTTGCAAAGTCGATTGTACACCTAGAGTCCTCGGCTGTCCGTGAAATCCTGAAGCTGACGCAGGGAAGTGAAATCATCTCGTTCGCGGGCGGCTTGCCGGCAGAAGAATATTTTCCGGTTGAAGCCGTACGAGATGCGTATTCACGCGTGCTTGACGGCGGTACCAAAGCGTTACAATACGCGCTGACGGAAGGCTACATGCCATTGCGCGAACTGATGTGTGCCCGCCTCAAGGACAAAAAGAACATCAACATCCGTCCAGAAAACATGATCCTGACGACCGGTTCGCAGCAAGCGTTGGACCTGTTGGCTCGTGTTTACCTCGATGATGGTGATGTGGTTCTTGTCGAGAATCCGACCTATCTGGCGGCACTGCAATCGTTCCGTTCGCACGGTGTGAGCGTAGTAGCCGTTGAAAGCGACAAGGATGGCATGCTGCTTGATGATTTGGCAGCCAAAATCAAAGCGCATCAGCCAAAGCTCGTGTATGTTGTACCAACCTTCTCCAATCCGACCGGCCGTGCATGGAGCACAGAACGCCGCTTGGGCCTGTTGAAAGCGTGCCGAGAAAATAACATCCTGATTCTCGAAGACGATCCATATGGTGAGATCAAATTCGACCCGGACGCCTATTACCCAACGATCTTCTCGCTGGATCAGCATCCGGATGACTCGGCTGTTGTCTATCTGGGCAGCTTCTCCAAAACAGTTGCTCCTGCATTGCGCACCGGGATGGCAATCGGGGACAAGCAGGTGATCCAGGCGATGGCAAAAGCCAAGCAAGCGTCTGATCTGCACTCCAGCTCGATTGACCAGCAAGCGCTCTATCAGCTGTTTGCGAACTACCCGATGGACGATCACATTGCCAACATCTGTGTGCAGTACAAAAAACGGATGGAAGCCATGCACAGCCTGTTTACGGCGCAAAACATCCCGGGCTTCTCGATCAACAAACCCCCAGGCGGCATGTTCTTCTGGGGCGAGCTTCCGGAAGAGGTGGATGCTGCCGAGCTGATGAAGCTCGCCGTGAAAGAAGGCGTGGCCTATGTACCAGGGGCACCATTCTTTGCAGGCTCACCGAAAAAGAACACGCTTCGCCTCAACTTCACGCACAACGATAATGAGCGGACAAAACAAGGCGTAGAACGCTTTGCGACCGCCTATAAAGCTTATTTGGCACAAACGGTGAAATAGACGCCGAAATATTGAATCCAAAGGGAAAAGCCGATGTCATGGTAGCATGTGACATCGGCTTTTTTATCAGCTTCCCTTTTCCCTCGGCATGCCGGGCTGCATACTTGGACCCGCTACTTCAGCCTTTCCTTCAGCTGCCCCAGACTCAGATCCTGATACTCCGCAAATCCCGCTTTGTTTAGCGCAACGAGTTTCCCTTGATATACCGGATACACACCTTGCCATAACCCGGTCAAAGAGTAGAGATCGGTGCCCGCCACTTTATGCAGAAACAAAACATAGTCACCTTCTGCAAGCGGTCCTGTATATCGGTCGTTCAGGATGTCCGATGCGTCCGGCAAAGGCTCTAGACCGCGAGTTAACAGCCGGATTCGTTGGGAAGGAGATCCTTTAAACACTTGTTTAACCCGCATAGTCTGAACATAATTGACAATCCTTCTGGCTGCGATCCGGTTTGCGGTAGGATAGGACCGGAAACTGCGATCGGCTTGTACCTCCACGATCAACGTGGAACGATCAGCCAGCTGCTTGGCATCCGCAGCAGGCGTAGAGTCTATCTGCAGCCTCGCGATCTCGTTTCGATGGGGTTGGGCCGACCCTAACGAAGGGTGTGTGCTCATGAGCATCATGAGCACAACGATCGAAAGCAAGTGGAACCAATTGCGCATGTCCGTTCCTCCTCCAGAGCGATTTCCTCGTTACTGTTGGAGTTCGGCAGGCTGCTTATGCAAAAATAGGATCAGGAAAACACTGGAGACTCTAGCTCGTCCGCAACAAAATGGAGAGGAATGGCAATGTGGCGAGCTCGTCCAGATAGAGATGCTTCAATTCGTTTTCAAAGTATGTCACGTCATGCTCATAGGTCCGAGAGAACGACTGAATCATGTGTACGCACAATTCTGGCGTCAAGCCTTGGGTAGCATATGAGAGCGAGATGAGATGATGTTTAATGAGAATGAAATGAAGACTGAGGATCAGCCAATCTTCAAATGGCGTCTGTTCCTTGTACATGCTTGAAAACGGGAACAATTGCCCGATACAGTAGTTGATCAGGTAGTTTTCCAGAATGTAGGCGTGCTCCTGAAAAAACGGCACATACCAACGCTGGTACGCTTCCTGGTAGCGCTCTTCGGTTTCCCAGCCTAAGCGGCATTGGCGGAAAAGATCAAGATAGCGTTCGTTCGTGATACTGTGCTGCACATGCGTTTCAATATTTTGGCGAAGAAAGGCAAACTGCACCTCGGGTTCAACTGGCAAATCTGCGTACAATTCAGCAAGTTGACCGTTGGACAGACGTGCTTCATACGCTTCCATTCGTTCCATGACGTGTGCCGGATCTTCATAATCCAGTTCATGAAGGAACGTCCCTAAAACAAGAAGGCGCTCTTCCAGCGTGATGGATCGATACGTTAACAAGTTCAGTACAAATTGGCGGACATGCTCAAACAAAGGGCGTAGCTCTTCTTCTTCAAGCAGGTGGTCAATAACCGGATCCGCAGAAATTTTTTCTTCGCTTTCCTGCATCGCAAATGCATCACGGTTTAGGAGGACCAGGCGGGCGACCTCTGGGCAGGAACAGGTACCTGTCAGTTCGAACTGTTCAAAAACCTGATTATATTGACGCGGGTAGGTCGCACATGTACGCGAGAGATAGCTGCTCCCCAGCTCCAGCTGGATCGAGCAAAGCTTGTTTCCGTTCAGGAACGGACAAAACCCGCCTTTTGGAAATTTGATCGTCGCATAATCAGTAAAGGTTGTTTTCATTTTGTTGCGCTTGACGTGGTTTTGCAGCTTTTTCTTTACTTTTTTGTCGGTGATTTTGTGATATTTGACGAATGTCTTCTTGTCGATGTCAACATACCACCCTTGGCAGCAGGTGTCCTCGCACGTATCGCCCAAGCATTGAAATTGATTCATGTATTGCGCCGTGATGATGTTTTTTCTCGTCATGAAAAACTCCTTTGAAGGTATAGGCATGAAACGATTATAACAGTTCATGTCGAAAAAGCCGATGCCCCAATTTTTTCGAGGATCGGCGAAGTGTGTATCAGGCGATTTACCGTTGCGTTTGCACCTTGACGTTGATTCGTTTCCAATTGTTTCTGTCCCATTTCCAGGTCGCAATCACGTACGCGAGGGTATCCGCTCGATTCGTACCGTTGACGCGCTGAATGGTTTGCAATTCGTAGATTCCGTCCTTGTTGGAGTCATCAGGATGCAAATCCACATACGCTGCGGTCTGCAAGCTGGTCGGCGACAGCAGCTTGCCGTTTGCAAACAAACCCATCTCCTCATACATGCTTCTGCGATTTCGTACGTCAAGGATATACATTTTCTGTTCTTCCTTTACATAGATGCGTGCCTTGTATTGATCCTGAAACTGACCGGATACCGATAAGGTTGGGGGCAGAGGCAACTCCAAAGGCTTGTTGTCTTTTACGGAAAACAGCCGAAACGTCGAAGGTGCCGTCGAATGGGTTGCTTTTGCGGAAAAGAGAATGTACGGTACTTTGGCAGAGGTCAAAGCGGGAAACTGAAGTTTCGGTTCTGTCCCCCCTATAGGTAAGGAAAACAGCATGACCAGTTTGTCGGATTCATTGTGGACCATGATGAGAAAGGAGCGGTAGTCAGGATCATTCGGCTTTTCTTTATGACCGACAAGCAATACCTGCTGCAGCCCTTGTTTGGCTGCTCCCGTCAAGTTCAACTGCCTGTGCTCCAAAACATAGCCGGTTTCTGGCGGAGCGACTGAAGCAGGCTGGGCTGAAACGGAAGGAGTACTGGCACACAGCAAGATGAATGCGATCATAGGAAGAAGTCGAAGCTTCACATTTTCCACCTCGTTTCCAGTCGACTTTTCATTATTTTCTCATCCCGGCTCAGATTTATTCCCGTAGACAGGCTGTCATCCGTTCACTTCCGGTAAACAAGTGTGGTAAAATTTTGGCGAACAATGGTAAACGTACAACAGTTCGTGAGAGGAAAGGAGATTTCGATGGCTAGGATTGAACAATACGGGCACGGCGGCGATTTGGAAACAGCTGCACAAACGTTTGGAATTCATGAATGGCTTGACTATAGTGCCAATATAAATCCACTCGGCCCGCCGCCTGCGCTGATACAGCGACTGCAAGCGGAACTGGGGAGCATGATTCATTATCCTGATCCTGC
>JBLNEJ010000091.1:0-8631 GCA_050262535.1 Clostridia bacterium | reverse complement strand
TGATATGCTCCCCATACGGTAGACAGGTGAAATAATAAAACCTGTTACTGTAAGGGGAGCATTTTCATGTCTAAAACAGAATATACAGCTTCAGAGAAATTTGCTATTCTCCAACAGATCGAAAACGGACAAATTGGAATTAAAGCTGCAGCTAAACAGTTCGGCATTAATAGATCAACCTTATCGAAATGGAGACGCCGCTACCAGGCGTATGGTCTCGAAGGGTTGGAGATCCGAACCCATAATCGAAGTTATTCCGCGGAACTTAAACTTCAAGCCGTTCAGGATCACTTGTATGGGGGATTGTCACAATATCAGGTTATCTACAAGTATGAGATCGCCAGCCGAAACCAACTCGTCGATTGGATTAAGAAGTATAATGGTCATAGCAGCTTAAGAGCTTATACAGGGGGAGCAACAGCTATGACCAAGAGGCGCTCGACAACGTGGCAGGAGAGGATTGACATTGTCCTGTACTGTCTATCGAATGGGCACGACTACAAGAAGGCAGCGAACCAGTTTCAGGTTTCCTACCAGCAAGTTTACGGATGGGTAAAGAAGTACGTATCAGTCGGCCAGGATGCTTTACAGGACGGCAGAGGGCGTACCAAAGCGCCTGAGGAGTTAACCGAGGCGGAACAGAGTAAGCTCGCTTTGAAGAAGCTGGAGTACGAGGTTGAGCGACTCCGAGCGGAGAATGCCTTCTTAAAAAAGTTACAAGAGCTCGAAAGGAGGCGTCTCTAAGCGAGCACCGACAAGAGAACGTATACCTTGCCATTCAAGCTGTTCAGCATTCAGAGTCCCTCAGCATACAGCTTTTGTGTGAGGTTGCAGGAATCTCACGGTCGAGTTATTACAAATGGTTAAAGCACAAACCCAGCTTGCGTGAGTCGGAAAACAAAGAACTGACGGAAGTCATGATGTCCTTGTACAAGAAGGTTGAGGGCATCTTTGGCTACCGTCAATTAACCCTACATATGCGTCGCCAAACCAAGAAGCCGATTAACCATAAACGTGTGCAACGCCTTATGAAGATAAAGGGGATTCAGTCAGTCATCCGCAGAAAGAAAAAGAAATATGAGCGTTCCACTCCGCAACAAGTAGCTGAGAACTTGTTGAATCGCAAGTTTCAAGCCGATGCGCCGAATGAGAAGTGGGTAACCGATGTAACGGAATTTAAGTACGGCCATGTCCAGAAGGCTTATTTAAGCGCGATTCTCGATCTCCATGATAAATCGATTGTCTCCTACGTATTGGGACATTCCAATAATAATCCTCTCGTATTTCAGACGTTGGATTTAGCCTTGCTGGCAGCGCCCAACAGTACGCCTATGCTTCATAGTGACCGTGGATTTCAGTATACATCGCTACAGTTTAAGGGGATGTTGGACGAAGCAAAACTAAAGCAGAGTATGTCCCGAGTTGGCCGTTGCATTGATAACGGACCAATGGAATCCTTCTGGGGAACATTGAAGTGCGAGAAGTATCACTTACATACCTACCGAACTTTTGAAGACCTCAAAAAGGACATTGATGACTACATTTATTTTTACAATTACGAACGATTACAGGCAAAACTAAACAGCCTCAGTCCAATGGAATTTAGGACCAAGGCCGCTTAAGTAATTTTTATTTTTTGTACTGTCTACTTGACGGGGTGCACTTCAGTTTTCTGGTTGGCCTTTTTTCTTAGGCACTTTAAGATGGCGATAGCCGGGAGAACGTGGGGTTTCTAGGGGAGTATTTACCCCGTGCAAAAAACTGTTCTCCCACTATCTCCAATGACCATGTTTGAGCTGGTAGAGGCAATGACCTCGCATCACAAGCGAAGCTATGGGTTTGGAACCATCGTGGGAGTGCCGGCAAATTTATAGTTGGAGGGTGTAATGGAACCAGTCGTTGGATTGGATGTTTCGAAAGGAGCCAGTGTCATTCAGGCTTTTGTCAAACGGAATGAGGTTTTTGGAAAGGCAGAAACAATATTGCACAGGGGGGAAGGATTTGAGCGTCTAAGGGAACGGCTTACAGAATTGAGAGAGCGTACAGGAGAAGAGCCTGTTGTCATTCTAGAGGCAACGGGGCATTATCACCGTGGGGTCGTAGCCTTCCTTTCACGCAATGAAATTGAACATTTTATTATCAATCCCTTGCAATCGAAACGAGCGAAAGGAGCACAACTTCGAAAAGTTAAAACAGATGCTACGGATGCCTGGCACCTGGCGGAAATGTATTATCGGGGCGAGGTTAAACCCCATCGAACACAGGAAGAAGCCTACTCAGAGCTCCAGCACGTCACCAGACAGCATGAGTTTGTCACTGCTTTGTATGTGCAGGCCAAGCTAAATACCAGAGCCATATTAGATCAGGTTTTCCCAGCTTTTGAGTATGTCTTTTCTGACATGTACTCAGCAACGGCACTTCGAGTATTGCCGTGTTGTCTCCAAGGTGAGATAGGAAAACTACGGGAAGTCATTAGTGATACAACTGGGAAATCTCACGGTAAAGCGTGGATTCAGGAGAAAACAGAACGCCTGGAACGGACTTTGAAGGAATGGAACAAAGAAGAAGTTAGCCCTACTCAAATTCTGATGTTGGAAGGAATGGTAGAGTTGTTGTGTTCTTTTCAAGATCAATTGAAGCGTTTAGAGGAGCAAATGGAGGAAATTGCTTTGTCTCTACCTGAAGTGGAGCTGCTTCAATCCATCCCGGGAATCGGAGAAAAGTTGGCAGCGACAATTGTGGCAGAGGTGGGAGATTCCAGTCAATTTAACAGTCCGAAGCAGCTTGTAGCTTTTGCTGGCCTTGATCCAAGTGTATACAGCTCTGGAAAATTCACGGCATCCAGCAACCGGATTACTAAACGAGGCTCTAAACGGCTTCGTAGAGCGCTGTATTTAGCAGTACAATGTGGACTGAGAAAAGGGGCAAACTCACGGCTTAAGCAGTACTATGACAAGAAAAAACAAGAGGGCAAGCCCTACAAGGTAGCTGTGATTGCTTGCGCCAACAAGCTACTCCATCACATTTTTGCTATCCTGAGAAAGTGCCGGCCCTACAACGCTACTTAACCAAAAATATCCAATAGCCTCCACACCAATGGAGGTTCTTTGCTATGCCCTGATTTAGTATACCAAGAAATTAATGAATTACCTAGAGCAAAGGATTGACAAACATTAGCTGGTTTTCTGACCGTAGGTTCGGATCGTTCTGTTCCGAATGGAAGCACGATTGGTTCGAGAATAACAAAATTAACAAACGCTTGCGCTGCACGAAATGACATGGTTTCTACGCTGTCTTTGCTCGATTCAATTCGCGGAAATGGATTTGACCACATTCCTAATCACTCCATTTATTATATTAATAAATTTATAATATTTACTATTATTCCATTATGTTTCTCTTTCCTTCCACCCGAAAAGAAAAAAGCAGGGCGATCACCCTGCTTTTTTCACTCCACGTTTACTTTTCAGTTACTTCTACTTCAATCGGAACAATATCCATTTTCACGTACAACATCGAGGTAGCGTACTCATCGGCGTCGTAGTAGCCTTTCGATTTGGCTGTTTTGGAGAAGGTGACCTTCACGCCTGTTCCGATACCTTTTTCCTCGTCATACGCGAATGCCAGTCCTTTAGCCTGGTCGGCTGTGTTGTCAGCCAGATCATCGAGCAGTGCTGTTTTCGCCCCATCCAACCCGAAAATGTTGGTGTTGACCTGGTTGCCTTCGTAATATTCCTTGCCTTTTTCAATCTCAGTCTTTGACTTTTCGATCGTAAATTTCTTTGTCACGAAGTTGTATTTGTCTCCTTTTTCAATGTAGGAAACAACCGCACCCGTGTATGCGCCTTTTTTGCTCTTCTTCACCTTGGAGGCATCGACCAGGAACATGCCGCTCTCCCCGATTACCTCGATTGTATTGCCCTTCACAACCATTGCCGAGTTTTCATCGATACCGAAGCCGAATCGCTCTTTTTCGCTTTCCAGCGCAACCAGCAGGCGGCCGATACGTCCACGCTTGCTGAAATGCTGGTCAACGATTCCGCCTTCAAAAAATCCGAGACCCTTGGTGATATACAGACTGCCTTCCTCGTTTTCATCATAGGTTACGCCATTTTGAAGCGCTTCCAACGATGTGACGTTCTGGATCATCGTTTTGGACATGATCGCCGCACCTGCAGACGTTCCCGAAATCAATCCGCCTTTGTTATACACGCCCCAAACGGCATCCAGCGCCTTCGTGTTGGAGCCATCTTCATTGTAGAACGCGCGGGTGATACGAAGCTGATCACCACCGACGAAGAACAGGCCAGTACATTCTTCAATCTGCTTGACGATTTCGTCATTGTTTACCTTATCCTTGTAGTTGTCCTTTGTAATTTCGATTATGCGAACCTGATCAGCTGGAACACCGTAATCCTCCAGCTCCTTTTTCATGGTGACCGAAGAGCTCATCGATTGGCTTGCGGTCGGGAAAATGCCGATGATCGCTTTGCTTTTACCGCCAGACAGGTCGATGATGCTGTTATAGATTGCAGCATTATCAGCTTCATTCGCACCGCCGATGATGACCAGGCTGCCTTTTTTATCGGCAGCGATCGCTCCCGGCACAGCCAATGTTAAAATCAGAAATGATGCCAAAAGTACGGATAACATTCTGGACAGTTGCTTCGGAACACTCTTCATAACCCTTTCCCCCTAGCAATTTGATTTGGTCTGCTGCGAAAACGTCTTCAATTGAAAAACCGGCTCTACCCTCCCTACATGCTCTCCTTTTCTGTTTTTGATCACAGGGGTGTGGAACGATTCCAGTGCTTCCAACTCCTGTGGAGTAAGCTCACCCAGCTGCTTGAGCACTTCTACTGCCGCCGGGTAAGCGGATCTCAGATTGCCGTCTTCCGCCTTGATCGCAATCCCGATGCCTTTATCAAGCAGGCCAAGGCAATACACGCCTTCTGCCCCTGCCTTGGCAATCAGCTTGCTTTTGCAAACCTTCATCACCTCGGTGCAAAACTCATTGGTGCCGCTGACCATTTCGGGATATTGCTGCATAGCATGGGTGATGCGCTTGATCGCTTGCTTGAGCGATTGCGGATGGAGGTGCTCAGGATTGGCCAATTTGGCGAACACCTGCGCCATCTTGTTCAGCGGCAGCCCAAAGTTGGGAACGCCGCAGCCATCGATTCCTGAAATGACTTGCTCTTCGGTAAGCTCTGCCAGCTCCAGGAGCGCTTCCAGCACTTTTCGCTGAACCGGATGCTCCATTTTGTGATACGTGGAAATGTCGCTCTCCAGATGCAGCGCCAGCGCGAGCATGCCGGTGTGCTTGCCGGAGCAGTTGTTGTGAATTTGGCTTGGCTCGATCTGTTTTTTAACCAGCTCGAGGTAGCTTTCCTGACTATAGGGCGGATGAGCACCGCATTGCAGATTGTCCTCGGCAAGTCCGATGCGGAACAACATTGAATTGACGACCTGCGTATGCTGCTCTTCGCCGTTATGGGAACCGCACAAAATGGCGATTTCCTTGTCATTCATCAAAAATCGGTCCGCCGCCCCCGACTGAATCACCGGGATCGCCTGTACCGGCTTCAGTGCGGAACGGGTAAAGGTCATGCGTGTGATGTCCCCTGCGCCATACAGCAAATTTCCTTGCCAATCGACGACAGCGATGCTCCCTTTGTGTGTGCTCTCGATATGATTGCCGCGTTTGACTACGACCAATGTTTCTTCCATATTGGATTTCCTCTCCTTACGTAAAGAGATGGCAGGCTACGAGATGATCTTCCTCCACCTTCAACAGCTTCGGCCTCTCTTTTTTGCACATATCAATCGCTTTTGGACATCTAGTCACAAACGCACAGCCTGTTGGCGGATTGGCGGGTGAAGGCACCTCGCCGCGAAGCAGGATTCGCTCCTTTTTCTCCCTGGGGTCTGCCGATGGAATTGCGGACAGGAGCGATTCTGTATACGGATGGAGCGGCTTGGCATAAATTTTTTCCGCGGTGCCTAGCTCAGCCATCCGTCCCAGATACATCACGCCCAATCGGTTGCACAAATGGTTGACCACCGCCAAATCGTGGGAGATGAACAAATACGTCAGCTTGAATTCTTCCTGCAAATCCTGTAGCAAATTGAGGATCTGCGACTGGATTGACACATCGAGCGCGGATACCGGCTCGTCGGCGACGATCAGCTGCGGCTTGAGAATCAAGGCGCGGGCGATGCAGATACGCTGTCGCTGCCCGCCGGAAAACTCGTGGGCATATCGTTTCAAATACGCGCTGTTCAGACCACAAACGTCCATCATCTCAATGATTTTACGCCTGCGTTCGGCCGAATCGCCGATGTTATGGGCTTTAAGTGGCTCCTCAAGGATTTGCTCCACTGTCAGGCGAGGGTTTAAGGAAGCGTACGGGTCCTGGAACACCATTTGCAAATCTTTCCGCTTCTCTCTCATCAGCCCTGGAGCAATCGTGGCCAAATCCTCGCCGCCGAACAACACCTGCCCGGAGGTCGGTTTGATCAAATTCAGGATGGCACGGCCCGTCGTCGATTTGCCGCAGCCCGACTCGCCTACCAGGCCGAATGTTTCCCCTCTTGCAACGTCGAACGATATATCGTCGACGGCGCGAACGAACCCTTTGGTACGTTGCAAAATTCCCTTTTTCACCGGGAAATGGACATGCAGATTGTTAACTTCCAATAGCGATTCCGTCATGATTGTCCTCCATTACTCCGCATACAGCCAGCAGCGGCACGTATGACCCTGTTCAAGCTCGATCAGCTCGGGATGCTCGTGAGCACACCGCTCCGTGTCGACACTGCACCTGTCGCGGAAACGGCAGCCTGTGATGTTCGAGCCAGCAGGCGGAACCTGTCCGGCGATGGAATACAAGCGCCGTTTCTTCTCTCCGAGCTTCGGAATCGATTCCAGAAGTCCGCGTGTATACGGATGCGAAGGATTGTGGAACAGCGTATCCACATCCGCTTCCTCCACGATCTCTCCGGCATACATGACGATGACCCGATCGCACATTTCCGATACGACGCCAAGGTCGTGGGTAATGAACAGGATCGCTGTTTCGGTCTTTTCTTTCAGCTCCCGCATTAAATCGAGAATCTGCGCCTGAATCGTCACGTCGAGCGCCGTGGTCGGTTCGTCAGCAATCAGCATCTGCGGCTGGCAGGCCAAGCCCATCGCTATCATCACTCGCTGCCGCATCCCGCCGGAGAGCTCATGCGGATAGCTGGCATAAATCTGCTCGGGCCGCGGGATGCCGACCAGCTTGAGCATCTCGATGGAGCGCGCCTTCGCTTCCTTCTTGGACAGCTTGGTATGCAAGAGCAGCACTTCGTCAAGCTGGCGGCCGATTGTGAATACTGGCGTAAGCGAGGTCATCGGCTCCTGAAAGATCATCGAGATATCGTTGCCGCGAATATTGTTCATTTCCTTTTCACTGAGCGACAGCAAATTGACGCCCTTGTAGCGGATTTCACCGGCGACAATCTTGCCCGGAGGTGTCGGAACGAGCCGCATGATCGACAGAGAGGTGACGCTTTTTCCGCAGCCGGATTCCCCGACAAGCCCCAGCGTCTCGCCCTTTTTCACATGGAAGCTGATCCCGTTCACTACTGTGTATTCTTTTTCATCATTACGAAAATTGACTTTTAGTCCTTTGACTTCGAGCATGTTTTCTGGCATGAATTCCACCTCCTAATCCTTCAATTTCGGGTCAAGTGCATCTCGCAGGCCGTCACCAAGCAGATTGAAGCAAAGCACGGTGACGACAATCGCCAGCCCCGGAAAAAAGGTGGGGTGAAACAGGTTGCGGCTATTGTCCTTGGCTGCGCTTAGCATCGCGCCCCATTCAGGCGCCGTGATGTCTCCACCCAATCCAAGGAAGCTGAGCGCCGCCCCAATTAGAATCGCCGTCCCCATCCGCATGGTCAAATACACAATGACGACGGAGATCGTGCCCGGTAAAATGTGCCGCGCCACGATGACCGAATCGCGAACGCCGATGGAGCGTGCCGCTTCAACATACGTCATCTCCTTCAACGCCAAGGCGCTGCCGCGCACGATTCGGATAAAGATCGGAACGGTAAAAACAGCAACGGCGAAAATAATGTTCGTGATCCCTGGCCCCAGCAGGGCGATGACGGCGATCGCGAGCAAAATCCCCGGGAACGCCAGCAGCACATCGGTAAAGCGGGTTATCAGGCTGTCGATTCTTCCGCCGTAATAGCCGGCAATCAGCCCGAGCACTGTACCGATCACCGCACCGATGGCGACCGAGACAAAACCGATCAGAAGCGTTTCACGTGTTCCCATGAGAACCCGGGATAAAATATCGCGGTTTTGATGGTCGGTACCGAACCAGTGCAGACTGGAAGGCGGCTGGTGCTTGAAGGCATTGATCAGGTCAACCTGCAATTGACCAGGTTCCAGCCGGATTGGCATCGGCTCGGCTAACGGCTGATTGACGGAAACCGGTATCAGCGTTGTTACGCCATCAACGGTTACTTTGACCGCTGTTGATCCATCCGCCACTGCATTGATCGTGCCATCATCGCCGACCTGTACGACCGCAGGGTCAAGCGATTCAAATGCCATCGCCTTCGCTTCTGTCGTAG
>JBLNEJ010000090.1:0-9094 GCA_050262535.1 Clostridia bacterium | reverse complement strand
TATCGAGAGAAGCTCTTCCATTCGTTTGGGCAGCTCTAGCAAAATCGCCTTGGCTGACTGTTCCAGACGGTTCAAGTGCTCGCGTGCCGTAAATGGAACCCCGCGATAAATCCGGATTACTTCATATACCCCATCCCCAAACTGGAGACCTCTTTCCTCGATTGGAACCACTGCTTGGTGAAGCTCGATAAACTGGCCATTGTAATACGCAATTGCTTGGCTCATTCTGCTTTTCCTCCGTTTTCTGAGAACTTGCTGTCATCGTAACGTACATGGGCAAAGCTTGACAAATTGGATTCATTTATAACCCTTATGCAAATCTTCTATTTGTCTGTGACCCTCGGATGGAAGCAGAAAAGCCTGATTCGGCGCGGATTTGGCGGGCGATTACAATTGCGTAACAGCTCCATGCAAAATTTCAAGAAGGTGGTTCATTCACCACAAGCAAAAGAAAAACGAGAAGTTGCCTGCTTCCCGCATCCTCCCGTTTTGTTCTGTCACCTATTTCACATGCGCGTATTCTATGTCAGTTCAAGCAGCAGCGTGACGATCCGATCCTCATATCCCTTCAGATCGTCGGTATCCCCTGTATACCCGTTTAGCAGAATGGAAAAGACGCACGGTTCCTGATGATTCGTGGTCAAATAGCCCGACAAGCCGCTGACGCCATTCAGGGTGCCGGTTTTCGCCCGTACGTTCGCATACCCGCTGCCGTTCCTCATCCGCGACTCCAGCGTACCGTCCACGCCTGCGATTGGAAGTGACTCGTAAAACGGCTGGTAAACCGGCTGTGTGGTCATGCTTTCGAGCAATGTCACGAGATGTTTTGCTGCTATCAGATTGTAGCGACTCAGCCCGGAACCATCGTGAAAGCGGAAGGTACAGTCCACTCCCAGCTCAGCCAGGTTTTCACATACCGCCTGCAGTCCTGCCGTTGCGGTCCCCTGTTGAAGACAGACAGCCCCGATCGTTTTAAGCAGCATCTCGGCATAGTGATTGTCGCTCGATTTGTTAAGCTGTGCAACCATCTTGGACAACGGCCCCGACGACAAGGCCAAAAGCATCTCCGCCTCTGGGGGAAGACTCCCCATCACGACCCGACTCGACGGTGCAAACCGCACCCCCGCACGCTCCATGCACTCCTTGAGCAGCGTGCCGAAGTACAGAGCAGGCTCATGTACCGCGATTCGGGCAAAGTCAGGCGCAGTCCCGCGTGGTACCTGCCCGGATACACGAATCAGATTGCTGCCGCTCTCCCGATCAAACACAAGCGTAGCTGGCTCGCTGGCATCTACGATCCGGGCATCGTTTTGTATGGTGACATATGCGGTTTGCGGGGTTAGCATCAAGCGCGGTGAGGTTCCCGGCTCGGCATCGGCTTCGTAATCGATTCGCACCGCGCCACGGTTCACGGCAAGTGCACTCGTCTGCGCGCTGTAATACTCTGCTTCATATTCCCAGGACCAGCCCTCTCCGCGACGCTGGCTGTCAAAATACGTATCATCGACAATCACATTCCCCCGGATACAGGTGATCCCGAACTCCAGCAGTGACGCAGTGATCTGCTCGATCGAGATTCCATCGTGGACCTTGAGGATACCCTCTGAATGAATAGACGGGTCACCATAGCCTTTCACGATGAGATCGCCTGAAACGATCCCTTCGTCCGACACCCCACCGGTTGTATATATCTCGGTCTGATAACGGTAATCCTCACCCAGCAAACGCAGAGCGGCGCTGCTGGTCACAAGTTTGGTGTTTGAAGCCGGTACCATCAATCGGTTTGCATCATGGGCGAACAAAATGGCTTTTTCCGGATCACGTGAAAGGGAGGCAACCATGATCCCCACGGAAATCCCTTGCTGCTCCAATTCGCAAATCAGTTCCTGAAGCTTGCGATACTCCATTTGAACGTTATGTGTATGTGAAACCTGTGCCAATTCCATTCACGCTCCTAAGCTGTATGGATAGGGAAAAATTCACAACCTCGTGTTTCTTTGAAATTATACTAGCCTATGACCTGGTATGAGACAAATGAAAGTTTTTAATAGCGTCTATGTAAAATTTCAATACGCTTTTTTGAGAATTCTGCAGGTTTTTCTGCCTTGCACGCTCTCATTAACCATAAAAAAAGAGGAAGGGCGTGATGCTGCTTGCCCCTCCCGTTTTCTAAAAACGTTCCATATTGGCACCGAGTATGTACCCATCCACTGGCGAGATGTAATACGCTGTTCCATCACAATTGAATTCATAAAACTGGCCGTATTCTGTGGAATTCTCCACCGCTTTATTGCCGACGTACTTGATTGTGGTAACCGGCTTCTCATAGTACGGAAAATGCTTCATATAGGTGGTTGCCTCTTCAATCGTCAACTGGAAGCCCTTTTCATCTGTCTCCTCTGTGACCTTGCTGTCCAACAGCCAGCTGTCATCGTATTTGACGAGCGTACTGATCTCATAGTAACCGCTGTTCAGCTCATTGGCGAACCACATCGTTTTGACGACGATGCGATCGGGGGTTTGCTCCAGGACATTTGTCCGCGCTTCAAACGAGCCTTTTTCATAATGAAACAGGTAAAGATCCGATAAATCGTTGCCCCCTTTGTAAAATTGCTCCAATCCGGACTGATCGATAAAATTATCACTTACAATATCGTTGAGCTTTCCACGAAATTCTTCAAAGGAAAGCCCCTGTTTTTTCGCCTCTTCCAGCAAGTCAAAATATTGGCCGGAAATCTCAAGCAATCGGTTCTTTATCCAAACGACACTTTTTTCCTCTTTGGCTATTGCAGGCTGCGCACTGTTGACCTGAGCGGTAGTAGTAGTGTCTGACTGTATAGGAGAGGCTGTTTCTTGTTCTGTACATCCTATCATCAATAATGTCATAATTCCTAGCAGGGCCGCGAACTTTCTCATTGATTCCTCCCATTTGTTCGTCACTCGAATCATACCATATTTTTGGCCGCTTTTGATCACCAAACGCAGATTCACAGAATCGCACGGAACTTCTGGGCGGTTCAAACGTAATAATCTACCACATGCTCACACACTTCTTTTCGACGTTTTTTCTGTAAAAGGATGGGAGAAAAATGAATCGCCGTGAACACGAAAATCAATCAACTATCATCCCGTTTCGAGAAACGGAGGATGCTCACCATGAACTCCACAATGATGATGAAGTATCGACAGACGAGCAGGGACACGATACCCCGCCACCATTTTTTCAACGAAAATGGGCAAAAAGAATGCTGGCGCTTACCCTGTCCATCATGCTCGTGGTAAACATCTTATCGTTCTGGCCCCAGGTGTTTTCGCTGAACTCGATCCAGTTTTTGCGCAAGTCGAAGGAATTGTCCAAGAGCGAGGTCATTCAGCACTATCAGCAGGCCGTTGTCGTTGTCAACGCTGAAAACCGGAAGGGGACGGGTGTGAACATTGCCGATCATGGTTTCATCATCACGAATCAGCATGTCGTTGGCAACGCTCGACAGGTCGGAATCGCGTTTCCAAATGGTGCGAGCCAGACCGCACAGGTCATCGCAAGCGATGCCGAGCTCGACATTGCGCTTCTGCATATGGAGCAAAAAGGGCTGCCCACATTGAAGCTGGCAGCAAATGCGGATGCATCGGAGGGCAGCCCGGTTACCATCATTGGCAATCCGTTGTACTTTAACGATATCGCGACGGACGGATACGTGCTGGGAATGCTGCCGCAATCCAAGCCTCCGCGGCTGATGATTCATGCTCCGATCTACAAGGGCAACAGCGGCAGTCCCGTTGTCAATCAAGAGGGCGAGATCATTGCGATCGTGTTCGCGACGTTGAAAATCGAACGCGAGGGAAAATCAGAATCGGTTGGCTTGGCAATTCCGGTTGATCAGATCGTCAAGACCTTTCCACAGCTTCTGCAACAAAAATGATCAGAAGGCACTGCTGGCCAGCAGTGCCTTCTTCGTGTCGACGATTGAATCGAATCAACCGTTTCACCCTTTTATCGCCAGCTTTTTTTGCAGCTGGGTTGCCGCAAAAATCGCGACCTCATCATGCAGGATGTCTCCCGGCTTGTTACCCTCACCAATGATGTACCCGGCAAAGCTGATCCCCATAAACTGAAAAATGTACTGGAATTGCTGGATCATCGGAAGCCCCTTCACATAAGGATCATCACCGCCTACCGCGATGACATACGCCTTTTTGGCTGCCATGATCGCCTTAAAGTCTGGATAGCTGGCATCCCGAAGGATTTGGGACCAACGATCGATAAAGGTTTTCATCGTCCCGGACATGCTGTACCAATAGATCGGCGTGGCAAACACCAGAATATCATGCGGCAGGATGCGCTCGATGACGTGATTGTAATCGTCTTCGACCTGCTGAAATCCACCTTCCGCGTGGCGTTGGTCCTTAATCGCCTTCATCGTGAACTCACGCAGCACAATTTTTTCCACAGTCAAATCGCGGATCGCTTGCTCTACGAGCAGCTCTGTATTGCCGTTCGGTCGTGTCCCTCCATAAATAACAGCAATTGACATGTTCATTTCACTCCTATTCCCCGCAGTGCTTTTCTTCATGGTAGTATGAATTATGCAATCGAAAAAGATGATGATATTGATAGCATCTATCAAAAATATCGATACATAAGAGCGTTAAACTACTCCCCCCCGCTATGGTGCAAAGCCCTGCTGACTCACATGGAGCTGCTCTTTGGCAAAAACCTGCAAAAAACGGTCGTAGACGATTTTGTATGCCGCCGGGCTGTACCATTCCGCTTGTCCCGCTTCCTCATAAAGCCTCTCGATCCCCAGCTTCCTCGTTCGTTTTCCTCCGCTGCCATCCCCCATGAAATAGTCATCGATGCAAACACGGCTCACCAACGGCTGAAGCAGGCGGGGAAACTCCTCACTGCTGGGCAATACCGGGGCAATTGTCGCCTGGGTTGGTATCCCTGCTTCAGCTAGCAAGCGCAGTGTTTCCAGACGAGCCGGAATCGGCGGTGCGGACGGGGTAAAATGCTTGCGCACCCCTTCCAGGTCGGTCTCGACGGTCATGCTCACCCGCACGGACTTGCCCAGAAGCTTCAGCAGATCAAGATCGCGGCGAACGAGCGGACTGCGGGTTTGCACAAGCAAAAAGTCGGGTGGATTTTCCACCATTACCTCAAGCAACGAGCGCGTCACCTTGCATGTATGCTCAATCGGCTGATAGGGGTCCGTGCTCGACGACATAAAAATCTTCACGCTGCCCTTCGCCTTTGCACGCTGCAGCTCCTTTTGCAAAAGAAGAGACGCATCCTTCTTGATGTCCACCCATGTTCCCCATTCATGCTGCCGGAATAACGAGACGGGCATTTGTCGCACATAGCAGTAGGAGCATCCAAACGCGCAGCCGGTGTATGGATTGAGGGAATGGGTATAATCGGACAGAAAGCCCGTTGCTTGATTTAGCAGTGTTTTCGGATGTTTTTCGAAAAGCTGGCACTTCATGGTGATCCCCCCTTCCTAGCTGTGGCGAACGTTACGTGGCGTCATGAAAAATCACACCCAGACTAAAGCGAGTACCGGATGTGATGGTACTGACACCGTGGCGAAGAGTCGCTTTATAATACCCGCGTGAACCTGCCACCGGGCGATGATTTGTCGGAAAAATCAACCCGGCCCCTTGCTCCAGGGTGATCGCATGTCCTCTGCTTTGCGCCCGTGGCCGCTGCTCGATCAGCAAAAATTCTCCGCCTTTATAATCATGATCCTTTTGATTCAAGGCAAATACCACCTGAAACGGGAAGAACACCTCCCCATACAAATCTTGGTGCAGGCAGTTGTATCCGCCTTCATCGTACTTCAAAATCAATGGTGTCGAACGTACCTGTCCATGCTGATGGCACCTGTCAAGAAATTGTGACAGGAGAGCGGGATAGTGGGCATCACGGCCCATGAGCTGAGACCACCGATTCGCTGTTTTTGCCAATTCCGGGTACAGCCCCTCACGCAGCTGTTGGAGCAACTCGGGCAACGGAGCCCGGTAATATTTGTATGTTCCCACTCCAAAGCGGTATCTGGCCATCTCAATCGTGTTTCGGAAGCAAGCTTCATCCTCAAAAGTGTCGATGATCCTGCGGCATTGTTCACGATCCAGCAGCGGCGGAAGAACGGCATATCCCTGTTCGTCCAAACGGTTTTGCAGCGAATTCCAATCCAAATCAGCAATACGTGCCGCAAGCTGCTTCGTCATGCAGCATGTTCCCCCCATCCCGTGAATGTGTTTTTTCCAGTTGCAGGAGCTTTGTTTTCATCTCCAAACCGCCCCGGTATCCGGTCAGCGTGCCGTTTTTCCCGATTACCCGATGACAAGGAATACCGATCAGCACCGGATTGGCCCCGATCGCGGTTCCCACTGCGCGCACCGCTGACGGCTTTTGAATCAAGTCCGCAATCTCGGAATAGGAGCGTGTTTCTCCGTACGGAATGGTGCCAAGCGCGTCCCACACCGCTTGTTGAAACGCCGTGCCCCGTCGGTCAACAGGCAGTGTAAAGCGGTCTCTTTTTCCCTGGAAATACTCGATCAGCTCGGTCACATACGGCTGCAATTTCTTGTCGTCACGAATCCATGCGCTTGCTTTGCAGTAGCTTTTTCCCCAGGCAGCCGCTTCATCAAACGGCTGATTGTTCCCGCCAACGAAGCATAGTCCTTTGTCCGTTGCCGCAACATACAGCCTCCACTCCGAATGAGCCAGCTGTGACCAGTATATCGTCGGACTAGTTTTTGTTGATTGCACGACGCAATCCCTCCTCTGTTTGCTGCGTACGATTGATTTGACGGTACTCCGTCGGTGTATATCCGGTCTTTTTTTTGAACAAGGTGACGAAATAGGGAGTATTGGGTAGCCCCACCCGATCGGCGATCTCAGAAATCGTCTCTTCTGTTTGGGTCAAGTATTCCTTCGCCTTTGTGATCCTCGTCTGATGCACGTATTCGACAGGAGTCATCCCCTGAATCCGCCTGAAGGTTCGGTGAAGATGATACGGACTGCCATGACACAAATCAGCCAATCGTTCCAGCGTGATGGCTTCCCGAAAATTCGTATCGATGTACTGGGTGATCTGCCCCACCCACTCGTTGTCCGGCAATCGCTGGCCAGTTGGTCTGCACCGTTTGCATGGCCGAAAATTTGCTGCAAGCGCTTGAGCCGCGTCCCGGAAAATTCGCACATTTTCTTTCTTCGGCGCTTTGGACTTGCAAGAAGGCCTGCAAAAGATGCGCGTTGTCTTCACTGCATAAAAAAAATGGTCATCATAGGTGCGATCGTTTTGCAAAATGGCCTGCCAACGTTCCTCTGTCAAGCCTTCCGTTCCGGACTCTGCTTCTTCGCGATAGGGATCGGTCATCTTGTTCACCTCCACTCACAGTATAGCCGCGATCATGCCCTTTTGTACGCATTTTGGAATGGAATAGCAAGATTGTGAAAGTACGAGTCAAAGAAAAGGGATGCAGGTTTTCCCCGCACCCCATGCCTTGGCTTGTTATTCTGTTTCGTCTGCAGCGCCGTTGTTTCTCATCGCCCCACGCGCGTTATCCGCGTCGTTGCCTGTACCTTCAACACCCTCGCCCATCTTGTTGCCCAATGCGCCACCAGCGACGGCACCTGCAATGGTACCGAGCGGTCCAAAAACAGACCCTACAGCAGCACCCACGGCAGCACCACCAACGGTTCCCACTGCTTCACCCGTGTCGACGTCAGCCGCGTTTGTCATGTTGTTGTTCCCGGCCTGATTCTGATTCAGATTCTGGTTCTGATTACGCTCATTGTGTTCAGCCATGCTTCTCACTCCCTTGTTTTGTGATTGGGAAGCGCTGCTTCATTGCAAGTGCCAGTCCCATGATTATTTTGTCCGTCCTTGATGAATTGATTCCAAAAAAAACCTTGTTATTCGTTGGCGGAGGGAATCAAGTCGCTTCCTGCATGCTTGACGAAAAAAAGAGAATGAATTATCCTTAATTCAAGATATTTTAATTCGAGGTATAGATGGAAACGTAATAAAACCTACCAGGTAAAGGAGATCTTGCACATGACCACATTTCGAACAATTGAAGGGACCTATCAAGGAGCGCCCTTCCACATGGTCGGAGACGGCTTTCGCGTATCCAATTATTTTCCATCCGGTAATCCATTTGAGCAACGGTTCAGCCCATTTATTATGATGGACTACAATCCCCCCTTTGTTTTCCCCCCTAGTGACGAGGTCAAGGGCGTTGGCGCACATCCCCATCGTGGCTTTGAGACGGTGACCATCGCCTATGAGGGACATATTGAGCACCATGACAACCATGGAAATCACGGGATCATTGGTCCTGGCGATGTACAGTGGATGACGGCGGGCTCCGGTCTTTTGCATAAGGAGTATCACGAAAAAGAATTCTCCAAGCGCGGCGGACTCTTCCACATGATTCAGCTGTGGGTGAACCTGCCCCGGGTACACAAAATGCACCCGCCGAAGTATCAAGAGCTGTTGGCAAGCCAGATGGGACGTGTTGAGCTTCCCGATCACGGAGGAACCGTTCGGATTATCGCTGGAGACTTTAACGGGGTAAAAGGCCCCGCCCAAACGTTCACGCCGATCCATCTGTTTGATATCGCCTTTCGGGAGAACGGAGTGGCAGCCTTTACCCTTCCCTCCACTTTCAATACCGCTGCACTGGTGCTGCGGGGGACGGCTACAATCAACGGAACGAAAACGGCGAAAGAAGGAGACTTCATCCTATTCGATAATGTGGATGGCGCCATTCAAATAACCGGACACTCCGATGATACACTCGTGATCGTGCTGAGTGGAGAGCCGATCGATGAACCGGTGTTCCAGTATGGGCCGTTTGTTATGAACAGTCGTGATGAGATTATCGAAGCGATTCAAGATTTTCAATCGGGTAAAATGGGTGGTACTGATTTTTAATAATCATGAGATACATGTACAATGTCCCCTCGCTCCTGGGCGCCGAGCGAACGGAAATGTGCTACGAGAAGGAAACTGTCATTCGTAGCTGCGGAACGTTGACTGATTTAATCCTATTGAAATAACTTGGCCAACCCCTTATAGTGTAA
>JBLNEJ010000089.1:0-5238 GCA_050262535.1 Clostridia bacterium | reverse complement strand
GTTGCATAGGAAATATCTTTTCCAACACCAAACAACCCTTCCTTAGTGGAAGGGTTGTTTGCTCAATCGTTGATTAATAAATATTCATGTACTGCTCGCGCTCCCAATCGTGAACACGGGTACGGAAAATATCCCATTCGATTTCTTTTGCCTCGACAAAGTGAAGCAGTGCATGCTCACCCAAAGCTTCGCAAATAACCGGGTCTGCCTTGAGGCATTCAATCGCTTCTTTCAACGATGCCGGCAGATTCGCGATACCGTTTTCTTCACGTTCCGCATCAGTCATGACGTAGATGTTGCGGTCAACAGATGGTGGCAATGCTGTTTTGTTTTTGATTCCATCCAAACCAGCTTTCAGCATAACAGCCAAAGCGAGGTAAGGGTTTGCTGCCGGGTCCGGGTTACGTACTTCAATACGTGTAGACAGACCGCGGGATGCAGGAATACGAACCAATGGCGAACGGTTCTTCGCAGACCAAGCTACGTAGCAAGGAGCTTCATAACCAGGCACCAGTCGCTTGTAGGAGTTTACCAACGGATTGGTGATGGCAGCGAAACCGCGAGCATGCGCAAGAATACCAGCCAGGTAATGCTTAGCCGTTTGGCTCAAGCCCAACTCGTCCGATTCGTCAACAAAAACGTTTTCTTTACCGCGGAACAGCGATTGGTTCGCGTGCATACCGGAACCAGCTACACCGTACATTGGCTTCGGCATGAAGGTTGCGTGCAAGCCGTGTTGACGGGCAATCGTTTTAACAACCAGCTTGAACGTCAGGATTTGGTCAGCAGCTTGGACAGCTTCTGCATATTTGAAGTCAATTTCATGTTGGCCAGGGGCTACTTCATGGTGAGAAGCTTCGATTTCCAAGCCCATTTTTTCCAGAGCCAGCACGATATCACGGCGGCAGTTTTCACCCATGTCCAATGGAGCAAAGTCGAAATAGCCACCTTGGTCGTTGAAGTCGAGCGTTGGCTCGCCTTTTTCATTCAGTTTGAACAGGAAAAATTCTGGTTCCGGTCCAACGTTGAATGCGGTGTAGCCCATTTCTTCCGCTTCTTTCAGAACCTTTTTCAGAATTTGGCGCGGGTCGCCTTCAAACGGAGATCCGTCTGGATTGTTGATGTCACAGATCAGGCGAGCGACTTTGCCCTCTTCCGTGCCCCAAGGGAATACAACCCACGTATCGAGATCAGGAGCCAGGTACATGTCAGATTCTTCAATGCGCACAAAACCCTCGATAGAGGAGCCGTCAAACATCATTTTGTTGTCCAGCGCTTTTGGCAGTTGTGAGAGTGGGATCTCAACGTTCTTGATAACCCCCATCAGGTCAGTGAACTGCAGACGGATGTACTTCACATTTTCTTCTTTCGCAAGACGCATGATATCTTCTTTTGTATACTTGCTCAATTCTCTCTCCTCCTAAAAAATGGTACTTATAATTAATGGAAAAAGCGGGAAAGCTCTCCACGAATTAACGATGTTTCATTCAGACGCGACGGAATCAAAAGCTGTGTTTTCAGCAACTGGCGCAGCTCCTTGTCGGACATTTCCTTGCGCTTTGCCTCCGATTTCTCCGTAATAACCGACTGCTCGACGGGTGGTCTTTGCATCAGCAATACCTGCTTGATGCCTGCGATGTTTAAGCCTTTTTCAATCAGCGATTTGATTTCAAGCAGTTGGTCAACGTCGTTAAAGGAGAACAATCTCTGCTTGCCTTCTGTTCGTGCTGGCTGAATCAAGCCGTTCTGTTCATAGTAGCGAATCTGTCGTGCCGTGAGCTCGGTCAATTTCATCACGATTCCTATCGGAAAGAGCGCCATATTTCTTCGGATTTCATCTCCCATATGATTCTCCACCTCTCGTGTAACCGATTCATGGTTTTATTGTATGCAAATGAAAGCTTCCTGTCAATGGGTGTTAGAAATAATGACACAGATCGTTACCAATTGGAAAAGCCAGCTTGTCATGGAAGACCTGCTGGCTTTTCCGTTTTGTTAGCCTTCTTGTTTTGGCAACTCTAGCAACCCTTTCGCCAATAACCCGTCCAGCGCCGTGAGCACTCCTACTTTCACGTGCGAATAGGTAAGTCCCCCTTGGACAAAGCCCATATAGGGCGGGCGCAGCGGTCCATCTGCAGACAGTTCCATCGTTGCACCTTGCACAAAGCTGCCAGCAGCCATAATGACCGGATCGGCGTAGCCCGGCATTTCACTCGGATACGGGGTCACGTGCGCGTCAACCGGCGATGCTTTTTGAATCCCTTGGCAAAAGGCGATCAGCCGCTCTGCCGAGCCGAATTCAATTGATTGAATCAAGTCAGTCCGTGGCTGATGCCACAATGGATTCGTTTTAAAGCCGAGGGTTTCCAGCATGCCGGATGAGAATACGGCCCCTTTGACCGCTTCCCCGACGACGTGCGGCGCCAGGAAATAGCCCTGATACATTTCATGAAGCGAATAAAGCGTTGCTCCGCCCTCCGCGCCAATCCCCGGAGCCGCCATCCGGTACGAGGCCAAACGAACGAGGTCAGCGCGGCCGCAGATGTATCCTCCCGTCTTGGCCAATCCGCCTCCGGGATTTTTGATCAGGGAGCCCGCCATAATGTCTGCCCCTACCTGCAGAGGTTCTTTATCCTCGGTAAATTCACCATAGCAGTTGTCGGTAAATACGATCAGATTCGGATTGATCTCCTTGACGAAGGCGATCATCTCCTTGATCTTGGCAATCGTGAAGGAAGGTCGGTCGGCATAGCCGCGAGAGCGTTGGATTCCGATGACCTTCGTCTTGGGCGTGATGGCCTTCGATACCGCCTCGAAATCTACTTCCCCATTCTCTTTCAGCGGTACCGCTTGATAGCTAATCCCGAATTCTTTGAGCGAGCCTTGATTTTCGCCACGGACGCCTACGACCTCTTCCAACGTGTCATAGGGCTTGCCTGTGATATACAGCAATTCATCCCCGGGACGCAAAATACCGAACAAGGTAATGGCGATCGCATGTGTTCCCGAGACAATTTGCGGCCGAACGAGCGCCGCTTCTCCCCCAAACACATCCGCATATATCGATTCCAGCGTCGATCGGCCTGTATCATCGTAGCCATAACCAGTTGATGGGGCAAAATGAAATTCGTTAACCGCATGTTTCTGGAAGGAACGAAGCACTTTCAACTGGTTGTAATCAACCAGTTCGTTGATTTCCTGGTGCCGCTTTGCAATCATTTTTTCCACGTGCTCGACAATCGGTTTTAATGCGGCTCCGTGTGTGAATAATTCGTACATGTTGGATGACTCACCTTTCCCATGGTTCTTCTGTTGTCTCTTGCTGAATCGCAGGTTCTGTAATGAATGAATGGATCTTTCCGTAGATGGGATGATCCTGATTCAGCCTGACGCGAATGTTGTAGGCCGACTCCGATTCATCAAACTCCTGTTCCATCTCGACACCTGTGCGATGCAACAGCGACAAGACATCGCCACGCTCTGCAGGCACTTTCAGTTTCAGTGATTGGTACGAGGTCAGTACTTGACGCTCGATTTCCTTGCGCAGCATCGCCAAATCGTCTTCATTGTTCGCGCTGATCAGTACGGAATTGTCCATTCGCGGTATATATGTATCCGGCTCAAGCAGATCCCGTTTGTTAAACACATGCAGCTGCGGAATTTTGTCCGCTTCCAGTTCACGAAGCACGGTCTCGACAACCTGCATGTGGATATTCAGGTCTGGATGATGGCTGTCCATTACATGCAAAATGAAATCGGCTTCCTTGACCCCTTCCAGGGTCGAGCGGAATGCGGCCACCAGCGCTGTCGGCAAATCCTGGATAAACCCGACCGTATCCGTGATCAACACTTCCGGCCCGTTGGGGAGCTGCAGACTACGGGTAGTCGGATCCAGTGTCGCAAACAGCTTGTTCTCCTCAAGCGTACCTGCGTTTGTCAAACGATTCAACAGGGTAGATTTTCCGGCGTTCGTATAGCCGACAAGCGCAATTTGATAAACCTGATTCTTTTTCCGACGTTCACGGTGAAGCTGTCGAGTGCGTACTACCTCATTGAGCTTCTCCTTTAATTCACCGATCCTTCTGCGGATATGGCGGCGGTCCGATTCCAGCTTTGTTTCACCTGGACCGCGCGTGCCGATTCCTCCCCCGAGTCGGGACAAGTTTTTCCCTTGCCCAGCCAGGCGTGGCAGTAGGTAGTTGTATTGGGCCAACTCCACCTGAATTTTCCCTTCCGAGGATTGGGCACGCATGGCAAAAATATCAAGGATCAATTGGGTTCGGTCGATGACTTTACATTCGAACACTCGTTCGAGATTGCGGTTTTGGCTTGGTGAAAGCTCGTCGTTGAAAATGACGAGATCAACATCAAGCTCTTCGGCACGATTGGCGACTTCCACCATCTTTCCGGAACCGAGATACCAGGCGGCATCCACCCGCTCGCGATTTTGGGTGATGAGATCGATAACCTCGACACCAGCTGTCTGGGCGAGATCCTTCAGTTCCTCAAGCGAGAGGCGCAATCGTTCTTTATCGCGAGAATCGAGCAGGCAGCCAACGAGAATTGCCTTCTCCTGCTTATGTAGATGGTCAATTTTCATCTATCCACTTCCTCTCTTCCCTTATCATACCATACTTTCGCCTAATCTAACGGCATCCGGCCCAACACGGCGCCTTTCCACCACCCACAACAAAAGACCGCCAACTCCCGCGAGCCTGGCAGTCCCCATATAGATTTGCACTAGTACGTCGTTTGCACAAACTTCAAATCCTCAGTCTTGAGCGTCATTAACTGCTCGATCGTCGGTTCACTTACCTTCACCATTCGTACCGCATGTGTCCGGATTGATTGTTCAAGCACATTTCGCACATAGCGTGCATTACTGAAGTTAAACAGAAACGGGTCGTTTTTCACACGAATCAAGTGAGTTCGCAGCTTGTCACGCGCCGAATCCGAGAGTGCATATTCCTTTTCCGAGGTGATCAGTTCCGCGATTCGTATTAATTCTTCTACATTGTAATCCTGAAAGTGAATCTGGATTGGGAAGCGAGAAGGCAACCCCGGATTGATCTGCAAAAAATCGTCCATCTCGTCCGTGTATCCGGCAAGGATGCAAATAAATTCCGTCTTTTGATCTTCCATTGCCTTCGTCAAGCAGTCGATGGCTTCCTTACCAAAATCCTTTTCTCCCCCGCGGGCAAGCGAATACGCTTCATCAATAAACAGCACCCCGCCCAT
>JBLNEJ010000088.1:0-24980 GCA_050262535.1 Clostridia bacterium | reverse complement strand
AAGAAACGACAGCGCATCCAAATAAAAAGCAGCAGTAATTCCCATCAACCCGACAAGCGTCCCTCCTGCAATCGGACCGATGATTTTGGCAAGCTGGTCGATAATCGTGCTGATTGTCGTCGCCTGTTGCAGATGTTCGCGCGGAACAATTTCCTTCAGCTTGCCATTTTTCGCCGGGGTAAACAATGCTTCGAACACCCCTTTGCAAAACAAAACGAGATACACCTGCCACAATTGCGTAACAAAAATCAGGCTTAAAACCAGTACAGCACGAACGAGATCGGCTGCAATCATCAAGGTTCGCCGTTCCATTCGGTCGGCATATACCCCCGCAATCGGACCGAAGAGAACGGTCGGGATCGCCAGACATAACACCCCTACTGTCAGCTCAATCGAGCTTGCCTGCCAGCGGAACACTACAAGTGAAAAGAGAGCCAACAGATCAAGCCAATCGCCCAGATTGGAAATTGCTTGTGCGCCCATCAAATAAAGGAAGGATTTGCTTTTTATGGGGAACCATCTCCACGATTCAATTTTTAAAACGACATCATTGTCGTTTTTGATTATAAGCGACAATGATGTCGTTTTCAAGCTCTTTCCTCCATAAAAAAAGAACCCGGTTGTTATCCCAGGTTCTATCGATGTCTTCATCCGCTACGGACTCATGACCACCTTGCCGCTGATCGCGTCCAGATGGATGTATTTTTCCGCATAACGCTCCTCGCTCATCGGAACATAGACCAATGCAGGTGCTGCCAGCCTGTCTCCCGATTCGTCCCTCACCGTATAAGCCAACTGCAAGGGAAGGTATTTCACATACTCCGCCACAGCCTCCTGAACCGATACGACCTTGCTGCGGTCAGGGAGGTCTGTTGCCTGCTCCCATTTTTCGCTTCTCCGCAAAAAGCCGTTTGCCTTCCCCGTAGAAGGATCGACTGTCACGATGTAGGCTTCGTTCGGGTACTCCTGAATGACCGGGATTCCGTCATGGCTTTTCAAAAACTCGAATTCCCAGTCACCCGAGCGAACCGGGTTGCCCTCGCCAGAGACAATCACCTGACTCAGCTGTACTTCCTCCACGCCGGGATCGATGAAACGTTCCAGAAACGAAAGAGCTGCTTGTCTCGCCTCTTGCTCGGACACGGTGTTAGCCGTATCGACCCGGGGCTTCGAGATTTCCACGACGCGTCCGTTGTTGGCATCTGTCGTCACGCGAAATGCCCGATCCTCTTTTGTCGTCCATTGGTAAACAGTCATTCCTCGCGGGTCCGTAGACTCTTGATAGGTGAGATCTTTCAGATTTGCTCCCATTGCTGTGAGAAGCAGGTGCTCCGCTTCCGCCTTGGAGGATACCGTAACATACTGCTTGGGCGCGTTTACGCGGAATGGGGGATGGGAATCGTGACGATCATAGTCCATTCCGTTGCTGCCCAAACCGTACTTCATCCTGCCCGTTTTGGCATCGATCATCCATTGCTGGGAAGGATGCCGCCCCATCTGGAGTGATGAAATGGCTGGGGTATACTCCAGCAAGGGCCGTATCTCCAATGGCTTCCGGGACTTCGGGTCGCGTGAGATGGCGAACAGCTCGATATAACGAAGCTTCATCTGTGTTTGCAGCGTATGCTCGGCTTGCTCCACAGAAATCGCTTCTGCTGGATCGGGGAATGAAGCCGGATCAAAAATTTCTTCCCTTTTCTGAAAATCCTGCACGCTTCCTTTATCGTCTACGAACACCTGGATTTGATCACCTAACACAGGAAGCCCGTTGTGATAGCGCTGGAACGTAGTCGGTTCATAGTAGGAAATCGGCTTGTAGCTCGCGCTGTCTTTCCCCAAAATCTGTTGCAAAAAGTCAGTTGCCTTCCCGACGGCAGCAGCCCGTTGTTCAGCGCTTGGACGGTTCCCTCTCCCGGCTTGATTTTCATAGGAGAATCCGATCAAGGTCTCCCCGGATTTATTCCCGCTCGTGGAAATGAGTACGGTCTGGTTCTGTTCATTCGTATTTTCCACAGTGATCGTATAGCCTTGTCCATGGGGCCTTTTCTGTTTCAGCACAAGCTCCGGTCCAAATCCGGGAATCGCTTGCTGCAGCCGTTCAAGCAACGCTTGCTCCTGCTCGTTGATCCGATTGAAGGCAATCACCTGCCCTGCTCCATCCACCCAAACCGAGATCGTATCTGGTGGCGCTGCTTTTTTCTTGCCATTTTGGAATGTAACGTTGATGGCCCTGGCGTTCTGCAACCCGTCGATGGACACTTCCTTTGATGACGCGACAGCATAGTTGTCGCTCGCTTCGCCAAGCAACGCACGCAAAAAGCTTGTTGCCTTCTGGACCGCACCATCCCTACTCGGGGCTTTTTCCGTGGCCAGCCGGGGTTTTTCCAAGGCGAACGTTTCCAGCTCGCCGTTGCGGTTGTTAAACGTGACATAGGCGTAGCTGTCCTCATGGTTGCGCAGTTGCAGTCCGATATAGATGGGCGACGATTCCATCGTCAGCATACGGAACCCATCGAGCTGCGGCACTGCCTTCATCAGCGGCTGCACCGCCTTATCAGCCCATTCCTTTGTATACCGCGGTTGCTCAACTTGAGGCTGTGCAGTGGTCGGCAGCGAAGATGTCTCCTCCTGTCCGGTCTGGTCAAAGAATCGCAAGGGAGACATTATAACAAACGCCACTACCAGGCAGGCGACAACCGCAGTGGACATGAACAAGCCTCGCTGCTGCTTGCGTTTGCCTTGCTCAATGCTGTGGCGAATCCGTTTTTCAAGCCCCGGGTTCATTCTTGCATTGCCAACGATTCGGTCGCCTGCCTCCCGCACTGCCTCGCGAAATGCTTTCTCTAGCTCCATTCCGTTCCCTCCCGTTCCAGCAATGTTTTGAATTGCTTTCGCGCCCGATGCAGCTTGGTGCGCACCACTTCCTCCGAGACGCCCAGCACCTGCGCAACTTCCTTGATCGACAAATCCTCGTAGTAATGCAGAACAATGACCTGCCGGTATTGCGGCGAGAGTGCCATCACCTGCTCCGCCATGTCTGCCTTGCTCATGTTGCTGAGAACGACAGCATCGGCCCCCTTCGGGTCAAACGGTTCAGCAATCGGCCTGTTCCTGGGCAAAAGCGTCGAGAAGATGTTGCGGAAGGACCAGGAGCGCAAATATTTTTTGGATTCGTTGATCGCGATGCGATACAGCCATGTTTTGGCGCTGCTTTCCTGACGAAACGAATCGAGCCCCTTGTACGCCTTGATGAACACCTCTTGTGTGATGTCCTCGGCAATTCCCCGGTCCCTCACGATCATGGTGGCGAGCTGGAGAATATTGTCCCCGTACTCGCGCATAAGCCCATCGAACAGGGCTTCCTTCGTCGGCACCAGCACCAGCTCCGCTTCCTCTGGGTTCACCTTTTATCTCCTCCGATCCACTGTGCTCCTCACGAATCTGACATTGATTTGATCCCGCTGGCCGTTTTTTGTGACACTGTTTTCCACATTTTTTTCATCCGGTCATTTTCCAAACCACGCCTGGCCAAGCAGCCTGACCCCTTGGCGGATCTGTTCCGGTCGCAAACCTCCGAACCCGAGCAGCATGCGCGGCGATTGGCTGTGATCGCCGTCCATCCAGCTTCGTGTGACCGTATATACCTTGACCCCGACTGCACGTGCCGCCTGTGCAAGCTCCTCCGCCGTTCGGGTCGTTTGGATTTCGAGCACGATATGTAAGCCAGCTGATTGAGCCAGTACGGTGACCTGGTTGTGCGGAAGCAGAGCCGCTACCGCTTCAAGCAGCGCAGCGTGCTTTTGGCTATACAGGCTTCTCATGCGGCGGACATGGCGATCCCAATACCCTTTTTGCATGAACAGCTGCAGCGTTCGCTGAAGGTGACGCGGGACAGGCGAAGGATACATGGCAAAATCACGTCGATACCGTTCCAGCAGCTCGGGCGGCAGTACCGTGTAATTGACCCGCAAAGCTGGCGACAACGCCTTGGAAAAGTTGCCGACATAAATGACGCGTCCCGTCTGATCCAGCCCCTGCAAGGAAGGGGTTGGCTTGACATTGTAACGAAACTCGCCATCGTAGTCATTTTCAATGATGTACGCCCCTGTTTGACTCGCCCACTGCAGCAGCTTCAGTCTTTTGCCAATCGGCATGATCATCCCGTGGGGATACTGGTGGGCGGGTGTGATGTAAACGGCTTTTGCTTCGCTCTGCCACAGCTTGTCCAAGCGGATGCCGTCCTCCTCCAGCGGGATCGGAACGAGCTGATGTCCATGCTGGCGGAACACTTCACGCACGTCGGCATAGCCTGGCTCCTCGATGGCGATTTTGGTCGGTTCAGGTCCAAGCATCAATGCGATCATCGCGACTGCTTGCTGCAGGCCGGAGCCCAGCAAAATCTGCTGCGGACGGCACCGAACGGTTCGGGCAAGATGGAGATAACGGGCAATTTGCACCAGCAGCTCTGGCTCCCCTTGGTCGTCTCCATAGAAAGCGAAATCATTTTGATAGTGTTCAAGCGCTTCATTCATGCATTTGCGCCAATGGTTGAAGGGAAAATGCTCAAGATCGATAACCGATCCGTGGAAATCGTACAAAACCTGTTGTGTGGTGACGAGGGGTTGGAGGGGCTTACGTTTCTGCGGGACAGTCTCATTCCGTTCGGTCAGAAGCAGCTTTTCCGGCACATATTCATCCAACTGCGCCACGTAAAACCCGCTGCGCGCCCTGCTCTCGACGAACCCTTCGGCGACAAGCTGCTGATACGCCGTTTCCACTGTAATTTTGCTGATACCAAGCGATAGTGACAGATGGCGGACCGATGTCAGACGCGCGTTGGCAGGCAGTCTTCCCGTCAAAATTTCATGGCGATAATGGGCATACAGCTGCATATACAACGGCTGCCCGGATTCTGGGTGCAGGAATGGTGTCGAGTCCAAACTGATTTTCCTCCCGTTCCAATCTGACCCTATTGATTGAGCAAAAACTGACACTCTACATAGAGTCAATTTTCAAGTAAGCTTAGCTTATCACAGATTTGTAAAAATCAGGAGGAATGAGCGTGAACGTCAATTTGCGAGGAAAGCGGGTTGTTTTGCGAGATTTGCATCCCGAGGATATCGAACGCATTTATCATTGGATGTATCTTGCCAACGACCGCGAACACCTGAACTGGAACGGCCCATACAAGCCGTTGGAGCCGAAAACATTGGAAGAATACCGCGAAAAGCACGACGCTTCCTTGCGATTGCTCGGGACCGATCAACCGCGGACCGAGCTTGTCATTGAAATTGACGGGGAGCTGAAAGGGACGGTGGGGCGTTACTGGGTCGATCAAACGACCAATTGGTTTGAGATCGGGATTGTCCTATATGATTCCCGCTACTGGTCAGGGGGATATGGAACGGAAGCATTCGCGATGTGGATCGATTATTTGTTCACGCATATGGATACAGTACGGTTGGGCATCGCCACCTGGTCAGGCAATGAGCGGATGATTCGTCTCGCTGCCAAATGTGGGATGGTCGAGGAGGCGCGGATTCGGAAAGCGCGGATTGTGCGCGGGGCGTATTATGATTCGATCAAGATGGGGATGCTGCGGGAGGAATGGGAGACTCGGGGGCGATAAAGTGTGGGGAGGAAACGGGAGAAAACGCCTGTAGGTTGGTGGGACACCCTCATGGGGGGCATTCCTGGGCGGCTTCATTTCAAAAGCGGAACGCGCGGCCAAAACATGTCGATTCAGGGATGATTGACACGTTGGCCGCTTAAAGAGTGTTCCGCTTTTTCCATTACGCCTGGGATGGTGTCCCAAAGACCTTGGGCGTTTTCTCCCGTTTCCTCCTACCGACTTCGTCCCTCGTCGAGAGTAATTTTTGGGGGAAGGATCAAGGAAGCATCGCTCCTTCAGGCTATACCCTCAGCCATGCACTGACGATCTCGGCAAGCCAACCTTCTGACCTTGTAATAAACAACGTCCAGACGGCAATGCTGGCTGCCCAGGAAAATCGGGTGATGCCCTTTTCCACGATCCCTCCATTGCGGAATAAGTGCAGCGCTATTTTCAGTCGGGGCACGATCAGGGAGTGAATCCCTTCTTCGCCAAACAGGTCGCCGATCAGATGAGACCACCAGCCGATGACGAAACCGAGAACGGCTGCGGCGACAACCGGATGTCCCCCGGCTGTGAATGACAAACACCCGACCGACAGGCACAGCGCAAATTCCGGCGTATGGATCACCCCGCGATGCCGCACCAACGGAATGATCAACAATGCACCCCCGGCAAAGGCAAAAAACCAATCCAGCTGGTACATGGAATAGGCGTACAAAATGGCAGCTCCTGCTCCAAAGAGGACCAGCTCCCTGATTCTGGACAGGAAAAAGAACAGCAGCCCGCCTGCCAGCCATAGGGGGTAGCTTTGCAGCAATAATGGTGACAGGATCGGCAGCCCCCACCCTTGATTTTGAAATACATGCAGCATAAGCAATAACATTCCGCCCAAAAATGAAACGATCGCTCCTGCTTTGAGCAATCGTCTTGTTTTGGGTGAGAATGGGCTGATCATGCTGCTTGCAGTCGATGTGCGGTGATCGATGTCTGGCGCCAATGAACCGATTCCAACGGCTGCCAGCGCAATCCCTGAACTGATCCACGTATTTCCTGTCAAAACCGGAGGGAACAAGGTCAGGTAGGCGCTGCCCAACAGCACACCGAGCGCCAGATGTCCGGATTTGTTCACGTTTGTCCCTCCATTCTCAGCTATTTCCTCTTCTCTTGAGAGAAGAAGGCAGCGGCCGCTTATCCCCGCAGCAATTTCTCCAACACGTCTTGCACCTCATACCCCGCGTGAAAATCGACCAGATCGCCAACTTCTCCACGTATCGAAGCAACCAGTTGGGTAATCATCTCAGCCAAATGATCGATCTCGGACACAGGGATCGGTTGCGGTGCCTCCCCCTGCCCGCCTCCCTCAAGACGTGCCCAATTGACGATGGAAAGCGTTCCGTTCGTTCCGTACAGCGTAAATGAAATGTGTTCTTCGCGTGCAATCTGACTGACACCGTTTACAAGCACCGAAACGCCGTTCTCCAGCTGCATGACGGCAACGATTCCCGTTTCACATGCCGACGGATCATCGGGATATTCCAGCTGGGAGGTAACGCTGGCGATGCTCCCGAACATCGTGTGGAGCAGATGGATGTAGTGCGGCATGACTTCACGGACGAATCCGCCTTGCTCTCTGCCTGCAATCCAGGCATTTTGCTGCCATGGACGCGGCCATTCATGGAAATGCAGCGACACCTCGACGCGTCGCAGTTCTCCCAGATATCCTTCTTCCAACAACATAACCAGCTTGCGAAAAGCAGCCCGGTAGTATGTCGGAAAGTTCATCGCATGCACAATTCCCGCTTGCTCGGCCGCTTCCAGCATGTCGCGTGCCTGTTCCAGCGAGTTGGCCAACGGTTTTTCGCAAAAGATGTGTTTGCCTGCACGGATCACATCAAGCGCAACCTGATGGTGATACACTGGCGGCACCGCTATGTAGACAAGATCAAGCTGCTCGACTCCCAGCAGCTGCTTATAGTCGGTAAACCAAGGGATACCGCCAGCTTCTTCAGCGGCTTGCCTTGCACGGCCAGCATCGGTATCGCACACTGCTGTAACCGTCGTTTCCGAATGAGCCAAAAAGCTGCGGAACAGTCTGCCGCCTACGCCACCAAGTCCAATAATTCCTACGCGAATCGAATTGTTCTTCCCCATCGATTTTCCATCCCCTATGAATTTTCATGGTATTCGTTGGCATTAGAATACTTCGGGAAAAACCATTCGTCAAATGAATGTTTATTATATACACTATAAGTAAATATGTATAGAAGCGAACGTGTGAAGATAATCTTATCCGAAGTGGTGATACAAGATGACCTTTTCCCAGCTGGAGGTATTGATTGCGGTCGTGAATACGGGGAGCTTTTCCAAAGCGGGCGATCTGTTGGGGATGAGCCAACCCGGGATTAGCCATGCCATCGCCGGATTGGAGGCGGAGTTGGGGATCACGCTGCTGAACCGGCATCGAAGCGGGATTTCGCTGACCGCGATCGGCGAAAAGGTAATGCCGCACATTCGCGAGCTGATGCATCAGAAAGACATGATCAAGCAGGAGGTTGCGCTGGAAGCGGGATTGCAAGCCGGTTCACTGCGCATCGGCAGCTTCGCCAGCATTCTTTCACGCTGGATTCCAGCGCTGATCCAATCGTTTCAGACGACATATCCGGGGATTTCCCTGACGATGGTAGAAGGAACGTATGAGGAAATTCGCAAGTGGCTGGCAGACGGGACCATCCATGCAGGCTTTCTCACGCTGCCCATGCCCAATCCTGATTGGGACTATGTGACCCTTGCCGCTGACGAGATGGTCGCGCTTGTTCCGCCGCATTTTTCATGGGAAACCGAAGCGGATGGCTCCATCACGCTCGACCAGCTCGCAAAGGTCCCCTTCATCATGCCGACTGCAGGCTGCCAAACGCTGATCGGCGAGCTGTTTCATGACCGGCAGCTGCATCCGCACGTCCAATTCGAGATTCGCGAGACCGCTACCCTGCTGAACATGGTACGGGAAGGGGTGGGCGCCAGCATTTTACCGCGTTTGGCGCTGCCCGCCCAGCTCGCAGACGTGAGCATCGCCTCACTTGCCCCCCAACCCGTTTTCCGTCAGATTGGCCTAGGTGTGCGGTCGCTTTTGCTTGCTTCACCTGCGACCCGGGCGTTTCTTCGCCATACGGAGGAGTGGATCAAGGCGAGGGAAGCATCGCTGTAACAAGCAAACGCCCCCGATTCATCACCGGTATGAATCGGGGGCCCTGCTATTTTTTATGATCCAACGCGATTTGCCTGGTGCAGTTGCGCTGCCACTTCCGCCTCAGACACTGGCTCATACCGCGTCAGCTGTGTGAAGAATTCGCAGTCCAGCATCGCATCATGCTTAATGCCGCGGTCTGTCGGCTTTTCAAAATGCTTCTGCCAGTAAAGCTCGGCGATGATAAACTTGCGGGCATTGCTGTCCTGCTGCAGCTGCTGCTCCGCTTCCCGGACGATACAGCTAAGCGAGTACAGGTCGACAAAATGATCGGCAATCGTCTTCATTTTGTAGGTGATATAGCTCTCGGGCTGCCGCATCAGGTAGGACAAATTGTCCTGGAGCAAAGCAAGCTGATCGAGAATGCGCTGCCCGAATTTTGCGGAAAGCGGGCTTGCCATCGCCTGCGCCCGCTCCTTCAGCAGATTGATCAGCACGACGTGTCCGCTTTCTTTTTTCATCACGCGCAACAGATCGAGCGCGAGCACGTTGGCCGTCCCTTCCCAAACAGTCGTCACCTGTGCGTCACGAAGCAGACGCGGCGTGACATATTCCTCGATAAAGCCGTTGCCGCCGTGAATCTCAATCGCGGTATGCGCACCTGCTACCGCTTCGTCACCTGTACGATATTTCAGCAGCGGCGTCAGCATCCGCGCCAGCACGCGCTCCGATTCGCTGGCATTTTCATACGTAAACACATTGTCATAAAAATCGATCATGTCAAACACGGCACCCGTGCTCACCTCGGTATCAACAAGCAGCGAGACGAGCATTTGGCGAACCATCGGGTATTCGTTGATGACCGACCCGAAGGCACTGCGGTGGCTGGCATAATACTCCGCTTCATAAAAAGCGCGGCGCATAATCCCTACCGACGCGATCGCATTGCAAATGCGGGAAATGTTGAGCGCTTCGGCCATGTATTTGAAGCCCATCGTCGCATCGCCAATCAGGTAGCCTTCCGCTTCTTCGAGAATGACCTCAGCGGACGGCACGGCATTGACGCCCAGCTTTTCTTTCAGACGGCGAATCTTGACGCTGTTTTTCGCGCCATCCGGCTTGATCCACGGCACGAGGAATAGCCCCAGTCCCCGCGTTCCCGATTTCGCCGCATCCACCCGTGCTAGCACGGTCGCCACCATCGCACCGGCATTACTGGCAAAAAACTTCTCCCCGGTGAGGCGGTAAACACCCGGACGCTCGCTGTCTTCCACAGCAACGGTCAGGTTCGCCCCTACGTCAGAGCCCCCTTGCCGCTCGGTCAGCCAGGTCGCCCCTTCATAGAGCGTCTCATAGTCGAGCGAAGCAAGGCCTGTCAGGTATTGCTGCTTCTGCTCCTCGCTTCCGAAGCGGTTGATCAGATAGGCGGCAGACATGGTCAGTGTGACAGGGCAATAGAAGCCCGGCTCCGATTGGCTGAGAAGATAGCCCATCAGGTAGGAATACGAATACGGCAGCGTTTGCCCGAGTTCGGCTACCGGATTGTACAGATGACCGACGATGCCTGCCCCGTATACCCCGGCAACCGTCTGCTTGTAGCCCTCGTTCGTGACCACCTCCGAGATGTCTTCGCCCAAGCGATTGTATTTGCGCAGACGCGGTTTCCCTTCACTGCTGTCCGTGTAGGCGGCCCGTTCATCCACAGGCCCCGCCACATAAGCGCCGAATCGGGTCAGCTCGGCTTTTGCCCATTCCTGAAGATGGGCGGGCAAATACCGCTCCAGTAAAAATGCGAGATTTGGGTCTGCTGTATAAAAATTTTCCGCCCGCATGTCGCGCGGGTGCGGGATATTGTCCGAGTAGGTACGATTATCGATTTGCGATTGGATGTTTGTCATCGTTTTTCCCTCCCTGCAGGTTGCTTTGGTCCCGTAAAACCGACTTGAGAATCTTGCCGCTCGCATTGCGCGGCAGCGCATCAATGGCCTCTGCCAGACGCGGCAGCTTGTAGTCCGCGACCTTCCCGGACAGGAACGCGCGGATATCTTCCAACCAATCGGCTGCACCGTCGGCCGGCTCTGCCCCCGGCTTTCGCACAAGGAAAGCCTTGACCGTCTCCCCCCATTCCGGATGGGGCACACCGATAACAGCGACTTCCTGTATCGCCGGATGCCGCTCCAGCTGAAGCTCTACCTCTTTCGGATAGACGTTGACCCCGCCCGTGATAATGATGTCCTTTTTGCGGTCGATCAAATAAAGAAAGCCGTCTTCATCCTGTGTGGCGATGTCACCTGAATACAGCCAGCCATCTATCATTGCCTCTGCGGTCGCCTCGGGATTCCGGTAATATCCTTTCATCGTCCCGTCGCTGCGCAACCGGATCTCTCCCGGCTCACCGATCGTCACGGGTAGACCGCGCTCATCGACGATTTCCAGCTCGACAAACAGAACCGGCTGGCCGATGCTGCCTGCCTTGTCGGCATGGTCACGATGACGCAGGCAGGTTCCTGTCGGTCCTGCCTCCGTCAGCCCGTAGACGCAGGCCAGCTTGTCGCGTCCAAATCCGTTTTCCATCAACGACGCCATCTCCTTGGACAGCGGCGCCCCGCCATAGCACCAGTAACGGACCGAAGAGAGATCATAGCTGGCGAATTCAGGATGCTTCATCGTCAACAAATACGCGACAGGCGCACCAAAGAAGTGGGTAATCCGCTCCTGTTGGGTCAAGCCGAGCAGCAGCTCCGGCGAAAACGTTGGCGCAAGCACCTGCGCGGCTCCAACGAGCACCCCCGTGACAAAAAACAGATGGAGCGGCGCTGAATGGCTGAGCGGCATCAAATGCAAAATGCGGCTCTGCCTGTTGATTTCGAACTCGATCGCGATCATGGTCGAAACCGACAACAAATTGCGATGGGTAAACAACACTCCCTTTGGCCGTCCCGTTGTCCCGGACGTATACAACATGCTCACTTCATCATCTTCCTCGATGCCAGGCAGCTCGGCATCGACCGAAAACGCTTTCAACAAATCGGCTTCGTCGACCCAATCCGCCATTCCCGACCATTTGCCGCTGCTTGTTCCTGTCTTCAGCGCAATGGAAAAGGCACGTTCGTCCGCAACCCGTGCGATGCCAGACCATAAAAGCTCATGCACAATGATCCCGCTTGCTTGGGAGTGAGAGCAGATGTAGGCTACATCCTCCTCGGTAGAGCGCGCATTGATCGGCACCACAATCGCACCGCTGCGCATAATGGCAAAATACATAACAGCAAACTCCACGCAGTTGGGCATCATCAGCACGACGCGATCGCCGGCTGCAATTCCCGCTTGCCGCAAACGCGCGGCCCACAGGTTGGCCTGCTCATTCCATTCCTTGAAGGTGACCCGACTGCCGCCTGCTGCGATCAATGCTTCCTTATCCGGATACTTTCGTCCTTGCATGGCCAAATGTCTGGATAGATTCACTCTACATTCCCTCCCACATTAAGAGAATTCAGAATTTTTATCTTCATCATACATTTCATTTACGTTAACGTCAACGTAAATATAAGTGCAAAAAAATAAGCAAGCCCCTGCTCGGCCTGCCCTGCCAATCCTACGCTTCCTTTTCCTCCTGAACCTGAACCGGAAAACGGATCGTAAACGTCGTCAAAACTTCATCCGATTCACACGTAATCGTCCCTTCATGCCGCTCGATCATCTGCTTGCAAATGTATAGCCCAATCCCCGTCCCCAAATCCTTGGTTGTCACAAACGGTTCGAACATAACCGCCAGCATGTCCTGAGGAATGGGATGTCCATTGTTCGAGATGGAAATGACGATGGCGTCGTCCTCCTGCCGGGCATGAATCAGCAGAAAGCGCTGCATGTTTCGCTTGCAGACCGCATCGATCGCGTTGACGATGATGTTGATAAAAACTTGCCGCAGCTCCTCCCGATAGCCGTTCAGATGGATTAGCGGTTCAATATAACTCAATACCTCCACGTTCACATCTACAATTTGCGGATACAAAAACGACAAAATCTCATCAAACAGGCTGGCCAGATGAACCGTTTCCTTGCTAAGCATAGAGCGTCCTTTTTTGGAGATAAGCAAAAATTGCGTCACCCGATAATTCAACTGCTGAAGCTCGTTCATCATCACATCGAGATAGGGCAGGTTCGGATACTCCTGCTTCAACAGCTGGGTAAAGCCCATCACCGAGGTCAGCGGGTTGCGAAACTCATGGACAAAGCTCGATGACATTTGCCCGAGGATCGTCAGCCGCTCCTTGTGGGTTTGATCGATGAATTGCTGCTTTTCCGCCAAATTCGAATTTTTGATTTCGGTATAGTGTGTCACCGCTTCAACCAGAAAATGATCAAAGCACTCATTCATCTTACGGAAAGCGGCCCCCTCTGCGTGCTGGTTGCCGTAGTGGAAGTAGATGTGCTCATACAATATTTTTCGACCCAATGAAACATTGTAGACGAAGTCCCCGATATTGATGTCTGCCTGGATGCGTTCAATCGCTACTTTATGGGCAAACCGGGTAATATCCTCCAGCGTAATTTCGTCTTTCAAGTACCCGATAATCAGGCGAATCATTTTGGTATCATTGCGGCCGAGCGCGTCGTTGCGAATATCCCACTTTGACAAAATAACGCCCTTGCGAAACTCTCGGATCAACTTCTCTTGGCTGTTTTGCAGAAACAGGATGAACTCATCTGTTATCATCGTCATGTCACTCCGTTGTGTTTCGTTTGAATCGTCCCTTTTGATTATATCGTCAAAACTGGAGAAATACAGGAGTGATCTTAAGAAGCAAAAGAGAGGCACAAACTACATCTGCGCCCTATCCGAGCACCTCTTTCACACTTTCGGTTACTGTAATAAACTGCAGTCGCTTTTCTCCCAATTGCTCCCGAATGCCAGGTCCGCCGGCAAAAAACTTGATATTCGGGTGCTTGCCCGCAAATGCATCCAGCTTGTCGAGCGCATTCGGCTCTTTTGCAAATGGATCCATCGTAATGGCTGACAGAATCACCCGATTTGGCTGAAGACGGTCAACCGCCTTCTCAATCGCGCCCTCGGCAGGTGCGGCATGCAAAAAGACCGTTCTCCATCCCCGCTGCGCGGCATGAAGCAACAAAATGTGAATCGGAATTTCATGCCATTCGTGCGGCAAGCAGGTGCCGAGCAAAAGCGGACCATCCTTGTTTTCCTTCAGGTTGCGCCGAAGCTGGATCAAATAATCCCGCACCACCTGGCTTGCGATATGCTCCTGAAACTCGCTCCAGGCACCCTCCTCCCACAGGTGTCCAACCTCTCTCAAAAACGGTGAGACGACACGGTCCAAAAAAGGCGAAAGCGAAAATCCATGATAGGCGTGCTGGAGCAAATAGGTCAGCCTGGATTCATCGCACGCTTCACCCGCCATGAGCAGCTGCTGAACGTAATGCGCTTCCTGACTTTCCTGACTTGCATCATCCAGGTCATCTCTATCAACCAATCCTGCCAGATCCAACGATTTGACTTGCTGCTCTTCCGCCTTCAGCGTCAGAATCGCGTTTTTGACCGAATATCCTTCCCCGATCAGCGCCTGCATTTTCTTGAGCACCATGACATCCTGCTCGCTGTAAACCCGATAGCCGTTCTCCTGACGATGCGGCTGAATGATTCCGTAGCGCTCTTCCCATTTTCGAATCAGCTGCGTCGAGATCCCCGTCATCTCGGCGACTTGACGAATGCTATACCAACCTTTACTTGCAGTCATTTCGTTTTCCTCCACGATACAATCTCTTATCCAAACATTATACAATCCTTTCACGTTTCGTACAGGTTTTTCCCAAATTTTTCTGTTTTTGATTATACAAATATTATACAAACATTTGACAAAATGAAATTTGGTTGTTACTTTAGTTTTAACAAATATTGTTTAGAATACTTCGCTCCACCAAGATTTTGGAGGGACCTTGGTTGAACAAAATGCCTGTCGGCCAAGGGTAAAACCTGCAGGAGGGATTTTGCGTGTATCCATTATTCAAGAACAAGAACCGGATTTATTCCGTCCTTTTCCGGCAGAAACCGCACACACAAGAGGAGACAACGGATCAACCGGGCGATTCCTCGCCTTCCCGCTTACAAGATTTCGAAAAAATGAAAGAAGCTTTACAACAAGTTGCCGAAACAATCCGTCATGTAGAGACTGCCGCCCTTGCCATTGAAATGGCGGGTGAAGAGATTGCCCAGCACGCTGCAACGAACGGGGAACGGGCCGGGATGGTAACCGAACAAATCCAACTGGCTTCCACCGATTTGCATGCGGTCTCGGACAAGTCCCAGACAATCGACGAACAGCTCGATCAGGTCGCACAAGCGTTATCCCGACGTGAGCGGGTCTCCAGCGAAATCGTCGAACGCATCACTATGGGGGTTCAGCAGATCCAAAAGCTGATCGATGACATGCACAGAATTGACAGCCTGGCAGAAGCGTCCGCCAAGCAGGCCGCTGCCTTTCGGGATCAGGTGAAGCAAATCCAGCGATTTTCGGAAGTGATCCAGGCTGTTGCCAGCCAAACCCACCTGCTCTCGCTCAACGCTACGATTGAAGCCGCCCATGCCGGTGAAGCAGGACGCACCTTCGGCGTCGTCGCCAATGCCGTTCGGGAGCTTTCCGAGCAAACCAAAGCAACCGTCAAGGAGATGACTGCGTTCCTGGAGCTGATCATGACAGCCAGCCAGGAGATGCTCCGCTTGTTTGCCGATCAGCGCAAAGAGATTCAAAACAGCTTCCAGAATTCAAAGCAAGTCGCCCGGATGATCCAGCGGTTTTCGGAAGATTCCCACTTGCTGATCCAGCAGGATGGGCAAATTCGCTCCTCTTCCGATCAACTGCGCCAAGAATACCAGCTGCTGCTCGACCTTGTTGTCCAGCTTGACAATCTGACCCACGCGATTGCCGAGCAGGCTGAAAGCAGTCGGCTCGCATCCGAGATGCAAACCAACTCTGTCTGGGAATTGCAAAGCTCGCTTGCGGTTCTACAGAACGTTGCCACTTCCTTGAACGAAAAGCTGCTTGGCGTTGGGATCGATTCCAAGCAGGCCAACTGGAAACGTCCGTTTGAAACAACCCACTAACTTTCATACGTTTTGATAAAAAAGGAGGAATTGTCATGAAACAGCTATCCTTGTATGAAGCCTTATTTGACACAGTGGAGGGAGAAACGACTTCGCTTTCCGGCATGCCGAGCAGAGCCACGCTGGATGCCACTTCACTGAAATATGAAACACGGGTGCCCCAGCTGGAGTACATGTGCCTGATCATGGAAAACATGGTGCTGATGAAAAAGCCGAAGGCCCGCATCTACGCCGGGTTCCAGAAGCTTTCCCGCGCTGCCGCACCTGTGCTGGAACGATTCGTGGAAATGTCTCGCTTTGCCGAGCACGTCTATATTTTCGGCGAGAACGATCAGCCGATGCCGCCGTATCCCAATATGACCTATGTCCATTTGCCACATGGGCACAAGCTGATGCGTGAATGGTTTCTCGTCATTCACTCGCCCATGATGAAATCAATGATGGTTGCCTACGACATGGATGGGTTCGGGGTGCAGGAGGTGGAAGAAGGACGGAATTTCCGCGGTGTGAAAAGCATCAATCCGAAAGTGGTCGACCAGGCGGCGCACCTGCTGGACGAGCTGCTTCCGAATCGGACAGGAGCTGGCCTCCGATGAATGATTCGACCCGGATCGGTGCAATCTCTGCCTCTCCATCGGTAAGGAACCGCGAGACCGTCGGGGTGTGGCTCGTCGCTTTGGGTGCTGCGCTGTGGGGCACGGATGCCGTGCTGCGCTTGCCGCTGATCGAGCAATTCAGCGCTGCCGAGATTGTTTTCCTGGAGCATGTCGTGCTTGTGCTGTTCGCCTTGCCTGTCTGCTGGATGAATCGTCATCAGTTTGCAAGGCTCACGGTCAAGGAATGGGCTGCCCTGCTGTTTATTTCCTGGGGCGGGTCTGGCATCGCTACCCTGCTGTTCACTGCAGCCTTCCAGTATGGACATCCGAGCGTCGTGCTCCTTCTGCAAAAATTCCAGCCGCTGATCGTCCTGTCCGCTGCCTCCCTGTTTCTTGGGGAGCGTCTCCCTCGCGGCTATTACGTCGCCTTAACCGTAGCTCTATGTGGTGCCTACCTGCTCACCTTCGGGTTTGCGTTGCCGTTTTTTGAGGTGTCCGCAAGCAAGTGGATCGGTTCCTTGCTGGCCATTGGCGCAGCCGTTTTCTGGGGCGGATCAACGGTGCTGGGGCGGTTCCTGCTCGATGGCATGAGCTTCACCACCCTGACCGCTGCACGGTTTTTGTTTGCCCTGCCGTTTACAGCCGCCATTGCCGCTGGGAATGGAGCCGATCTCGTTCAAACGATCGCGCAAGGATTTTTTTCCCCAGCGATTGTGCCGCTCTTCTTGCTTGCGGTCTTCCCCGGGCTTGTCAGCCTGCTGCTTTATTATCGGGGGCTGTCTGCGACGAAGGCGTCTTATGCCACGCTGGCGGAATTGGCCTTTCCAGCGACAGGGGTTTTGTTGAACTGGGTGATGTTTGAGGAGTTTTTAACGATTGGGCAGGTCACCGGCTTTGCGCTGATTTGGGTTGTTGTTTATTATTTGTCCCGGGCTGGGGAGAGGGAGGCTGGGGGGATGGGTGGTTCTTTGGCGAGGGGAGTTGGAGGATGAGAGGAGTCTTCACGATGCTCCACCCCGCATTTTCCGCCTTCTCCCGGCAAAAACAGCAGCTTTTCACCCGCCAATCGCATCTATTCCAAATCTCCTCTGACTCCTTCGGTTATGCTCTTGTTTCCCCCTGTCCCTCCCGTTCGAACTGACCCGACGGCTCATGGTATAATAAGGGCAGACTTTGGAAAGGATCAGGATACCATGTGTCCCAACAGGACAGTCTGGAAACGTTATGATCTCTCGTATACGTAGCGTTGTAGTTGGTTGATTGTTGCCCATGGCACAACGAAACTAACTACGAAAGCGAGATTTTACCATGAGAACCGGTGATCCCTCCAGGATGACCTCCGTAGTTAGTTGGGTGCCTAGCCAAAACTGACTACAATGAGAGGTTATTCCCATGAGGAGCAAACAGCAAGTTCAGCAAATGATTGTCATGATTTTAGGTACGTTTTTATTGGCTTTCGGTTATTATCACATCAACTTTCAGAACAACCTGACCGAAGGCGGCTTTGTCGGCCTGGCACTTTTGGGTAAGTACGCGTTTGATTTTTCGCCGTCGATTACCATTCTTGTGCTGGATATTCCGATTTTTATCATTGCCTGGTTCATCAAGGGGCGCAAATTTCTGTTCAACACGATTATCGCTGCTACGGCATTTTCGGTGTTTTACGAGATTTGTGATCGTTTTTCCCCACTGGTGATCAACCTGCAAGGCTATATGCCCATCGCTGCGATTTTGTCCGGTATCGTAACCGGCTTTGGCGCAGGCATCGTGCTCCGTAACGGCGGTGCAACAGGCGGGGATGACATCCTCACCCTGTTCTTGAGCAAATTCACTGGGTTATCGATCGGTACCGTCTTCTTCATGCTTGACGTACTGGTACTGGGCCTGTCGCTTCTGTACCTTCCGTTGACGGAGACGCTGTATACGGTACTCGCAGTCGGTATTTCCGGTCGCATCATCACCTGGACGGTGGAGTACGGCCGACGTAACAATGAACGCGCAACAGCATGATCATAATGGAACGTTTTGCAAAAACCCGCTCATCTCAAATCGAGCGGGTTTTTGCATGTTCAGAATACACCTGATTTGGACAAGTATGGTATGCTTTGGGAAAGCTGCTGGGAGGGGAATGTTTATGTGGAGTGAATTTAAAAAATTTGCCATGAGAGGCAATGTGATCGATCTGGCAGTCGGGGTCATTATCGGGGCTGCCTTCGGCAAGATCGTCACTTCAGTGGTACAGGATATGATGATGCCAATTCTCGGTCTGATTATAGGGGGAATCAATGTATCGGAGCTGGCGTTGACGTTTGGCGATGCCGTGATCAAGTACGGCGCGTTTTTGCAGACTATCATCGACTTTTTGATCACGGCCTTCTCGATCTTTATTTTCATCAAGGCTCTGGAAAAACTGAAGCGCAAAAAGGAGGAAGCTCCTGCCGCACCGCCGGCACCGTCAAAAGAAGAGCAGCTGTTGACGGAGATTCGGGATTTGTTGAAGCAGCAGCGGGGACAAGCATAAATTTGGCAAGACGCGGAGCACATGGATGGGGCTTCGCGTTTTTTTGTATCAGGGAAAAATAAACCGGCCGCCAGCTCAATGCTAGGCGGCCGTCCCATACATTTCCTTACTTGACCTCGTTCAAACGCTCCTCCAAACGGTCCCATGTTTCGGTGATACCCTGCAGCATGCCCATGTCCATGACGGTCTTGAGCGCCTCGGCGGACACATATTCTGAACGGCTGACCAGTTTGGTCTTTCCGCCCAGATCGATGAATTCCATCGTGATCTCGGTTGAGGGCATCATCTCATTGGTATTACCTTCCGCATCCGAGAAGTAATCGGTGTAGCGGATCATCTCCGGCTCGACAATTTCCTGATAGACGCCTTTGCCCCAAGACTCCATTCCGAAAAAATCACCTTGGTTCCGGTCGACGCACTTCATGCAGTAATGCCAAACACCACCCGGTCGAAAATCGACGGTGCAAACCGGCACCTCCCAGCCTCGCGGTCCCCACCAACGCTTGAGATGCTCAGCCTCTTTGAACATCTTGAACACGAGTTCGCGCGGTGCGTCAAAAACGCGCTCCAGCACCAGCACTCGATCGTTCTCTACCCTAGAATCCATTGGATTATTTCCCATTGCCGTTCCTCCTCATTCATTGAATGATGCTATGGTTTTTCCTTGTTTTGCAGTTCCCGCAAGTAGTCTTCTAGGTTGTCGAATCTTTCCTCCATGACGCGCCGGAAGGATTTCACCCAAGCGTCCAGCGCTTGAAAGGGCTCGAGCCGGAGTTGGTAAATTCGGCGGTTGGCCTCGGCCTTCACTTCCACAATCCCGTTGTCGCTTAACACCTTCAGATGCTTCGAGGCTTGGGGCTGACGAAGCCCGAGCCGGTCGGCGATTTCCCCTACGGTGAGGGGGCCCCCGCGCAAAAGTTCGACGATCGCCATTCGATTCGGTTCAGCCAAAGCGGTCAGCGTGGTCAAGTCCATGCCTGGTTCCTTCCCTGACATGTCGCTCACCTCGTTACGTAATGATCTTTCGGTATCATCATCCCCCTTGATCACGATGGTCATCTATTTGTTGATTTAAATATACACCATAAAGAATATTCCTGTAAAGGAATATTTAAAAAGAAAAATGGCACCGGAGCATGCCCCGGTGCCCTGTTCGGAAACCTGCTTTTCCCCTCCCCCGCTGGCCTTACTTCTGCGCAATGATGAGAAACCGATGGCTGGGAATATCGATGTAGCCGTCACGGTCGATTTTTTGCTGGATTGTAAGCAGCGCATCCAGATAGCGCTCCACCGTAAAATCGGGAACCTGCCACGGAATCGCCTTCAGGTAATAGACGATGGCGCCGGTGTCGTAATAGCGCGTTGCGGGGAACTCTTCCTTTTGTTCGAGGATGGTGAACCCTGCCTGTTCAAGCTCATGTACCGCATACGCGAGATTCCAATGGGCGTAATCGGTCGGAATTGGAGCATGGAGCAGTCGATTCAGTGCTGTATCATTTTCCCCGCCCACCTGCTGGGTGACAAACTGTCCGCCCGGCTTGAGAATCCGATACACTTCCTTGGCGCTAAACGATTCGTGGCGATTGATCACCATCTCGAAGCTTTCAGCGGCGAACGGGAGGTCATCGTCCCCATCGATCTCCATGACCGTGACCCCTAGCGGCTCCAAACGGTTGCGAGCAACGCTGACATTGGGCAGGTAGCCTTCAGTGGCAAACGTCTTCCTCGGAAGCGGGGCAAGCAGTGACAGGAACTCGCCTCCGCCTGTTCCCATATCGAGCAGGGAATCAATCTCGCGCAGCTTCCACATGATTTTGCTGGCGTAGTTCCAGCCAAGCGGCGCTTCGCGCGTTCTGCCGATTTTGGTCAAATAACTGAAATCCCAGCCGGAAAATTCCTCTTCCTCATCTCTCTTCAGCAGCGTATACAACGTATCTCGGTTCATCTTCTACTCTCTCCCCTTGTCACTTTCCGGCGAGCTTGGCCAACTCCCGATAGATCGCCACAATTTCCTCCTGCTTCATCCGCACCAGTCCGCTGGAGGATGGCGCGACAAATTCGAATCCGCCTGCCACGACCGGGGAAGCTTGCAGCCCCCAGCTCACCTGTTTGTTGCCGCTGTATTGCTCATATACACCTTTTCCGACAAAACAGACGATCTCGGGCCGATACTGCTCGATCTTGCGCCGCAGCTCGACGCGTCCGGCGGCATATTCCTCGCGGGTGATCTGCTCCGCGTTTTGCGTCGGTCGCGCTACGATATTGGTCAACCCGTATCCCAATTGCAGCAGCTCGTGATCCTCCTGCGCCTTGTACAGTCGCGGCGTTAGCCCCGCCTGATCGAGGATTTTCCAAAACCGGTTGTGCGGATTGGCATAATGGTGTCCCAGCTCGCCCGACTTCAGGCTCGGGTTGAAGCCGACGAACAAAATCTTCAGTCCGTAAGCAAGATGATCTGGAATCGCTGGCATGGATGATCCTTCCTTCCTGATTGCTGCTGTCCCGGATCAGACCTGTGAGGCTTGCGTCACCTTCCTGAATGCTACTTCCTCCAATGCCTGAAAATGGGCCTGTCCGCAGGAAATCTTGAGATTTTCACTGTCGCGCAGCTTTTCGGGGTCGAGCGTCGCTTTGGATTCGGCGACCAAATAGAGCTTGGCTTCCTCCCCTGCCTCCTGCTTGACCACCGCCCAGTCCGGATTATACGTGCCAAGCGGGGTATCCACCTTGAACCAGCGCGGCAGCTTCAGGAAAAACTTAATATCCTCCCGCCCATCAAGCTGAAGGGCGAATTGCCGCTCCACCTCGGAGTCGCATTCTACGGCATTGTAGATCGAACGGTTTACTTCGACCGTCCGGCTTACATAGCTGTTGAGCTCCTGCTCTTGAAACAGCAGCATCTCATAGGCTTGCCCGTTCAGCCGCTCGTATTTGATCCCGTCCACCATGATTTTGGTCATCGCGGTGCGAATTTCCCGGGTCACCTGATCGAGGAATTGCTGCGGATTCACGCGCACCTCCGCCAAGCGCCCTGACTGGATCAAAATCTCGGCGATCGTATGCCGCGTCAGCTCCGTCTCCCGCTGGATGTAGCCGAGCAGATCGGGAATGCCGACAGCATCCGCGTCAAGAACGTTCGCCGTCACCGACATGACCTGTGCAGCAACCCCTTTTTCCGTAACCTGGACGCTCGCCTTCTGCGTCTGGATGCGCGGTGCTGCAATCGTCGGCATGTGAGCGACCGCTTCGCTTGCCTTACGGATCAGATCACTCGTTTTGTACTGAATGGAATAGCGGGTTTTGTGCTTGATCCGCTCCCACAGCGCAAGAAACTCCTCATTGCTGCGCCATTTGGAAACGAGCCGGATCGGCTTGCGCTCCCGTTTGTTATCCAGACGCTCCCGCGAGAACGTAACGCCGCACTCCTCCTCGATCTCCCGCTGCAAACCGGCAGCAAAATCCTCATAGCTTTCGTTGGCTATGACCGTCAGCCGATTGATCGTTCCGTCGAAAACTCGGTTGCCGCTCTCATCGACGGGCAGACGGAGGCCTCGTCCGATTTCCTGACGCTTTTTGATCTCCGATTTGGTTTCGTTCAACGTGCAGATTTGGAACACGTTCGGGTTGTCCCAGCCTTCGCGCAGCGCCGTATGGCTGAAAATAAAGCGGAGCGGCTCCGTCAGCGAAAGCAGCCGTTCCTTGTCGCGCATGATCAGCTCGTAGGTGTCGTCGTCCGCCTTCGTATTCCCTTTCGTATCCTTCGCCGTACCTTTGCTATCGGTGGCAAAATAGCCGTTATGCACGTGCTCGACCAAAGGCAATTGCAGTGGAACGTAACGCGATTTGGCGGCAAACTCTGTGTACGCTTCAACAAACCAGCGCCGGATTTTGCCGTCCTCCCGGGCATAATGAGCCACCTTGTCGATGAAAAACAAAGACAGTACCTTGAGCCGTTTTCCTTCGGGAAGGGCTTGCTGGATGTGCAGCTCTTTTTCCAGATGCTCCTTCACCGTCTCACGGATTTGCGCCCGCATAATCTCGTCGGTGCGCCCGCCAAGCACCTGTCCGGTTTGCAGCGTGACACCGTTCGTGAAGCGGATTATCTGGCTGCCGACATCGATCTGATCGATGATGTAGCCTTTGTACAGCTCCCTTCCGCCGGACAGCTCATGCAGGTCCGTTCCTGCTTTGCTGATGGCAACCGTTTTTCGCTCCGGCCCTCCTGGTTTCTGTATATCGATTGTCAGCTTCGCGGTCAGCTTCGATTTGGTGGCGGCAATGGCCTCCACGCGCACGAAAGGCTGGTTGAAATCTGGATCATCCAGCACCGAATCGACCTCGATCCGCTTGACCAGCTTCCAGTCATACGCCTTGACCGGGTCGAGACGATACAGCAGGTTGTACAGATTGCGATGGGTAGCCGAATAGCGCAGCGTGCAAAGCGGATTGAGGCTCTCAATCGCTGCCCTGGCCTGCGGCGATTCCATGTTTTGCGGCTCGTCGATGATCACAATCGGATGGGTCGCCTGGATGAATTCAATCGGCTTGCGCCCGGACAGCCGGTCGTTTTCCTTGTGGATGATGTTGTTTTCCTTTTTGTTAAACGAGTCGATATTGATGACCATAATCTGCAGCTTGTCTGCATGGGCAAAATGACGCAGGGCGGAAACCCGCTTCGAGTCATAAACCGTGTAATCGTACGGCTGGTTGTCATAGATCGCCTGAAAATGCTCGCGCGTCAGCTGCAGGTTTTTCAGCACCCCTTCGCGGATTGCCACGCTCGGGACGACGATGATGAATTTGTTGAATCCATACTTGCGATGCAACTCCAGCATTGTCCGCAAATAGACGTACGTCTTGCCCGTGCCCGTCTCCATCTCGATGGAAAAATGCATGCCATCCAGCTGCGTGGCATGTGCAATCTCATTTCGTGCCTGTACCGCCTGCACATTGGCAAGGATTGCTTGCTCATCGAGCAGCATCTGATTGCCATAGCCTGCTTCCGAAAGCATACCTCCCGCAAGTCCGCTCAGGTTGATCTCCAAGTTGCCCTGCGCCAGCGGTTGTCCTGCAAACAGGTCGACGACCGCCTGAATCGCATCGAGCTGGTACTGCTGCTCACTGTCAAAATGCAGCTTCATCCTGTTCCCCCCTAAACGGTCCGAAAGCCGATGCCGTGCGATTTCATTTCGAGAACGGCGTTCGTTTTGAGCGGATCGTTGCCAAAAAACGCTTCGTCCAGGCAGATGATGTGCATCGGTTTCCGGTCGATCATGGCTCTCAGCTGTTCAGCGGCAATTTCCTTTTCCACATAAACGAGCAGCGCACCATCATGGACGCTGTACACGCACTTGCCGCCGATTTCAAGCTGCCGGACGTCTGCGGTCAGCGGCAAACCCGCTTTCAGCAAAATTTCGTAAAGCATGTCCTGGGAGGTTCGCCCCTCCACTGTATGGTCGGCAAACAAACGCAGCTGTTCGGCCAGCTCCGCCTCGGTCTGCGCTGCCTTGCTGCTGTCCCAGATTTTGAAGTTGCTCGACGAGAGGGTGAACGCCTTGAAGCCGCGGTCGCGGTCTGGCGGGACATTTGGTTGAGCCTCCTGCCCATTCATTTGCGCGATCACCCGGCGTACCCGCTCTCTTGTAATCGCCGAGATCGTAGGGAATTGCTCCTTCTGCGCGCCTTCGACCGGCTCTGGCAATTGCACCAGAATGAATCTCCGGTTGCCTCCGTCCTGTCGGTTCATCTCCAAAACGGCGTGGGCAGTCGTTCCCGAACCAGCAAAAAAGTCGAGGATCAGGTCGTCCTTGCCCACGCTGAACCCGAGCAAATGGCTAATCAACGAGACGGGCTTCGGATTGGGGAAAAGCTCCAGCCTGAACAACTGAAGCAGCTCGTTGCTTCCCTCGCTGGTCGTCCCCTGCTCGGTAAAGACCGATTCCTCG
>JBLNEJ010000087.1:0-8862 GCA_050262535.1 Clostridia bacterium | reverse complement strand
TTTGGTTACGGAATCGGGGAGCAAAAAGAAGCTTCAAGGAGCCGTATCGCCGGAGGATATCGATCATGTCGCTTATCAAGAAACGTTGCAGGCGATTGAATCGGGAGCGTATCCGTTCATCGCAGCACGATTTGTCGGTTATGATGCCTTGTCACACCAACATGGAAAGGACTCGGTGGAAGCGATCGCTTGTCTGGAGAGGTTGCTTGAACAAATCGGGCATATTGCTGGCGCGTTGGAAACGTTGCAACGACCATACAATCTGATTGTTTTCTCCGACCATGGGCAAAGTGATGTCCGAACGTTCTTTTATCCCAATGAAATATTGGCCCAAAGTCGTTGGCGGAAGCATTTGTTCAACAACCAGCTACGTTTTGTTGGAGATGGCAGCGGTGCGTTGTTGTTTTACAGCGTACTGGACGAGAAGCAAAACAAAGAAATCATGGCGTATTTTAACGGTATGCCTGAAGTGCATCATTTTCATGAGCGAACCTGGGAATCACGGTTATCGTTTCAGCCAGTAGGAATCCTTGATTTGAATCAAAACGTTTGCGGTGAGGACATCATGCCTACGGAAGAACCGAAATACAAGGAGATGAAAAGCTTGCACGGGTATCATCCGGCCAATGTCGATGAAATGAACGGATTCATGGTCTGTATCGGCAACCAACTCGCGAAAAGCAAGCGGATCGAGCAAGCGCCTATCGAGAGCATCGCGCCAACTGTAGCTGCGTTGTTTCACATCTCGCACCCATGTGGGGGCAGTACGCTTATTGACATGATGGGGGAGCATGAATAGATGGCCAGGCGAATCAGCAGAAATGGAAAAGACAACGTATGGGCGCTTGCACTCCTGTTGCCGACACTCGTCCCGTTAGTCATATTCTGGATCTATCCTATGTTGAAGACGTTCCAGATCAGCTTTACCGATTGGAACTACATTTCACCAACGTATGAGTATGTGATGCTGGACAACTACAAAAATATCATCAGCGATTCTTTCTTTGAGAAAGTGCTGATGAATACGCTCGTGTTTACCTTTTTCACAGTCGTCCCGCCCATCGTGATCGGATTGTTCGTGGCGACCCAGTTGAACAAAATCAAAGCGTTTCGCAATTTCTTTGTTGCTTCCGCCTTTTCATCGTGGATCACGCCAACCGTCGTCGTTTCGATGGTATGGGTCAGCATCTTTGATACCGATGCCGGGATTGTCAACACCGTACTGAAAACATTCGGCATCGAACCGGTCAAATGGCTGGGTGGACAAACCAGCGCGATGATCGTCGTCATTGTTGTTACGATCTGGCAGTATGTGGGGCTCGGAATCTTGCTTTTGTCCTCCGCGCTGGCAAAGCTGGACCCTGAAGTGGAGAAAGCAAATGAACTGGACGGGGGCAAAGGTCTGCGCAAATTATGGCACATCACGCTTCCGGCGATTTCACCCATTCTCGTATTTTTGTTCATCTTTTATACGTTGAACTCGCTCAAAGCGTATGACCAGATTTATATTTTGACGCAAGGCGGACCTTCAGGCGCCACGTCAACCATTTTGTACTACTTCTATGTGATGGCTTTTGAATGGTACGAAACCGGGCCCGCATCGGCGCTGGCGATCATGTTCCTCGTCATTTGTCTGCTGATCAGCGCGATCAATTTCGTCCTGTCCCGATACTTGTTTTCGAAATGAGGTGAGAGCGTTGAACTTGGCAAAGGTCAAAACATGGGTAAATTACGCGATGCTGCTTTCCATTAGTGTCATGATGGTGTTTCCGTTTCTATGGATGTTTCTGATTTCCATTAAACCCAAAAATGAAATGTACAGCGGATCGTTCCTCCCGTCCGCCTTCCATTTCGAGAATTACGTGAGGGTATTTACGGAAACGAAAATGCTGGATTACTTGTGGAACAGCTTGTACGTCAGCCTGATCATCATTGCGCTGCAAATCATCTCGGCGATTTTGGCGGCGTACGTCTTCACGACGGCTCAGAAACGATGGGTGAAAGTTTGTTTTGCCCTCATCCTGGCCACGTATATGCTGCCATCGGCGGTCACGTACATTCCATCCTTTATTCTCCTGTCCAAGGTAAACCTACTGGATACGCACACCGGGTATATCATCAGTGAAATGATCAGCATCTTTGCGATCTTTTTCCTGAGGCAATCATTCGTGCAGGTGCCCAAGGATGTGGTGCATGCGGCCAAACTTGATGGAGCAGGGCATTTGCGGCTCATTTTCAACGTGTACGTTCCGTATTGCAAAAATGCGATTGCTTCCCTGGTGTTGATCACCTTCATATACAGCTACAACAACTACATGTGGCCTTCCTTGCTGATCAAGTCGGAAGATAACATGTTCGTCACCATCGGGTTGCGTAGGCTGTTTATGAGCCAGGCAGGGTATGGAATGGATTTTCCGCTGGCGATGGCCGCCTGTGCCGTGTCGCTTCTGCCCATGCTGATTCTGCTGGCTGTATCCAGCAAAAAAATCATCCATTCCATGGCGAGTCTTTATGTCAACAAATAAGGTGGTGATGTGAATTCGTTTGAAGTCAGGATCTGACATGATGGAGGAAATGTAAAAAAACCAAAGAGATTTAATAGGAGGCCATACCTGTGAGTAAACGGAGAGGGAAAATCAAAAACGTATTATTGTCGATCTGCTGTCTTGCACTAACGCTGACGGGAGCAGTCGGCTGCTCGAATAACAACGCTTCAACGGAAACGAATACGAGCGCTGCACCCGAAGCAGCGCCGAAAGAGAAAATCAAGCTCGAGTTCTACTATGGACTCGGCGGCAAGCTCGGCGAAACAATGGAAAAAATCGTGAAGGATTTCAACAGCACGAATGAAAAATATGAGGTCGTGCCGGTTGTTCAAGGGGACTATAGTGAAACACTGCAAGCGCTGCAGGCTTCCCTTGCGGCCAACAAGCCGCCTGCTCTGGCCATTGACGGCTACCCGGAATTTATGAAGCTGGCGAAAAGCGATGTACTGCTGCCATTGGACGAGCTGATCAATCAGCCGGAATATAAGAAAGACGATGTTCTGCTTTTGGATCAAGGCGTTTACAACGGTACAGCGGTGGGGGTTCCTGCCTATGTAGCGACGCAAATGATGTACTACCGAAAAGATATCTTTGATAAATACAAAATTGATTACAATTCGCTGGACAGCTTTGAAAAACTAGCAGAAGCAGCGAAGCTCATTAAGGAAAAAGAAGGCATCAGCGGCTGGTCTGTGATGTGGTACGCGGAACATATGATCGATTATGCCCGTTCCGCTGGCGGTGACATCGTCAGCAAGGATGGAAAGACCGTCACCATTGACTCCCCGGAATGGATTTACGCGTGGGACCATATCCGCAAATGGATTCATGAAGACAAGATCATGGATACCGTGTACGGCGGAAATGGCTGGGAATGGTGGTACAAAACGATTGACAATGTGATGAATGGCAAATCCGCAGGCTACACAGGGTCTTCCGGTGACGGTGGCGATTTGGACTTCACCAAAGTGGCAACAGGCATGCAAAAAGGCTTCAACGGAAGCAAGCCGAGACCGGTTGCAACTTCCGTCATGTTCAACTTGTTCAAGGCGTCCCCGAAAGAACAGCAAGAGGGTGCATGGGAATTCGTCAAATTCTTCTCGCAAGCGGAAAAAACAGCTTATTGGGGAGTGGAAACAGGATACATTCCGATCCGGAACAGCGCGGTGGATACGGACATTTACAAAAATAAACTGAAGGAAAACCCATACCTGGCAGTTCCTTTGGAACAGGCAAAAACAAATGGAATTGCGCCATTCGTCGATCCGACAGGCGGCAAAATTTATGCGGAAATCGAGCTGGCGAAAGACAAGGTGCTCATCGAAAACATTCCGGCAGAACAAGCGTTGAAAGAGGCAAAACAAAAGGCACAGGCAGAGCTGGACAAGGCGCTGAAGCAATAATCGGAACTGGCACAATCAAGCTTGGAAGCTCATCGTGCGAAGCTATGGTGAGCTTCCTCCACCAACAAACGAAATGGAGAGATTCAGATGAAAAACAATATCGCATTAGCCGTATTTGACCTGGCAGGAACGCTCGTCGAGGATCAGAACGCCGTCCGAGATTGCCTGTATAAGGCAGCGGTAGAGTACGGTTTGAAAGTGACACCGGATGAAATCAGCACACATATGGGTACGAACAAAATTCATTTGTATCAATTTTTGATTGCCAGAACAAACGGGAAGTTCATCGATTTCAAAAATTTCGAGGTCGATATCGACGGCTCGACCCATGATGAAGCGGTCAAGCTGTACGATCGTTATACAGAATACATGATTGCGTATTACAAGGAAAACTGCCGTGAAATCGAAGGCGCAACCCAAACGCTGCAATGGTGCCAGGAGAATGGCATCAAGGTAGCGACCGGAACCGGATTTCACAAGGAAATCAACAGCGTCATCATGGACACGTTGGGCTGGGTGAAAAACGGATTGGTCGACTATGCGGTAGACCTTGATATGGTGCCAGAAGGGAAAGGACGCCCGGCTCCGTTCATGATTTTCAAGGCGATGGAATATTTGAATGTCCAGAATGTAAGACAAGTCATCAAGCTCGGCGATACGCCTGCAGACATGCTTGAAGGCTACAACGCAGGCTGCAAAGCGGTTATCGGCGTCATGCAAGGCTCCACGCCTATCGATGTATGGGGCAAATATTATCATACACATGTGCTCGATACGGTGAAAGAACTGCCAGCACTCATCGAGTCCGGGAAGATCGTATAATGGACCAACTGGAAAAAACGGCGCACATCGGGATCGTCTTACCCAAATTGTTTCCCTTCCCGCAAAGCAGACCGGAACAGATGATAGCTGGCCTGTTGACCATACTGGAAGACCCTTTTTTTACGGCAGTGGAGGTCTCCTATATCGCGGACAAGGAAACAAGGGAGCTTGCCACCAACTATATGCAATACAGCTGTGTGGAAACGATTTTTAACGGCGGAGATGCGTTTCGGGAATTGTGTATTGATCTAAGCTCCGCAGACCCGATAGTCCGGGCCGAGTCCGTGCAAAAATGTCACATGCTGATCGACCATTGCTATGAAATGGGCGCCAAAATCATGCATATCGTCACCGGGAAGTATCATGGGGAAGAAAGCAAGCAGCAAAACATCCAAGCATTCATCGACTCAACAGCGGAACTGTGCAAGTATGCAAAAGAGAAGGCAGATACGTACGAGCTATGCATCTCGCTGGAGATCGGGGATCGACATCTTGACCGGATGTATTTGTTAGGCCCGACCCATGAAGCGGTGCACGTGGCACGAACGATCCGAAGCGAATATAACAATTTCGGTCTGCTGCTGGATCAGAGCCATCTTCCGCTGATGGGCGAAGACCCACACAAATCGCTGTGGATGGCCAAAGATTATCTCACGCACATCCATATCGGAAATTGTTACATGAAGGACAGAGAAGCCAGCTATTTCGGTGACAAGCACATCCCGTTTGGCGTGAAAGATTCCGAGGTTGGCGTTGACGAACTGACGAAGTTCATCACGACATTGCGTGAAATTGACTTTTTTACAAGCCCAAAACCGACGAGAAAGCCCGTGATTACGTTTGAGGTCGGTTCTCTGGAAAATGAATCGCCGAAGCTGGTCATTGCCAACATAAAGCGTACGTTCTTTGAAGCATGGGCGAATGCATAAATCGAATACAGAGGATGTTGTGGAAATGAACGTATTAATTACAGGCTACTTTAACGATTTTTCCAAGCGGAGAGTCGAGCAGGCTTTTCCCGGGGATTGGAATATTCAAATTGTTGAACCACAGCGAATTGATGAATATATCGGTGAAGCAAATGTGCTAATCCCTGAGCATATTGAGGTAAATGAAGCCTTGCTTACGAAAGCGCAACGCTTGCAATTCGTTCAGACGGGAGCGGGCTTTGACAACGTTGACATCGATGCGTGCACCAAGCGAAACATTTGGGTCAGCAATGCGGCTGGTGTCAACGCGAATGCCGTCGCCGAGCATATTATGGCGTTGATACTCGGCTATTACAAGAACATCTCGTTTCTCGATCAATCAATGAAAAATGGAGCGGATGAAACGAAGCTGGAGTATGTGGGCGGAGAGCTGCTTGGCAAAACGATCGGCACGATCGGTTTTGGGGCGATTGGTTCCAGAGTGGCCGAGCTGGCAAGAGCATTCAAGATGAACGTACTGGCCTATGACACGAATCCAAACATTCAATCCGATATGGCAACATTGGTTGATTTGGATACATTGATTGCGCAATCGGACGTCATTACGATCAATATTTTTCTCAACGAGGTGACGAGGAATTTGGTTGATCAAGCGTTTTTGCACAAAATGAAACGAAATGCCCTGCTTGTGAATACAGCAAGAGGACCGATTGTGTGTCAAGCCGATTTGATCGATGCATTGAAAAACAACGTCATTGGCGGCGCTTGTCTTGATGTATTCGAGGTGGAGCCGTTGCCGTTGGACAGCGAATTGCGGACGTTGAAAAATGTTGTCTTGACCCCGCATACGGCGGGCATGCCCGATGGAACGAAATTCCACGAAACGCGGTATCGGTTCTTTGTGCAAAATATCGAAAGAATCATGCGCAAGGAAACACCACAGAACCATTTGAATCAAATCAAGTAACAGAATCGAAACGAATGATGATGAACGTAGGCACGCGGACATGAACCGTGTGCCTTTTCGCGTTCCAGTTTGACAAGTGTGCAATCTTCGCCATTCGCTCTGGAACAAAGCCAGCTTCACTTGTATGATAATGAGAGAGTTGTCAGAAAAATAAAGGAAAAAAGGATCGGAGGAAACCTGCATGAGCGAACTGAACAAACTGTTTCGGCAAAGAATCGGCATCCCGGAAACAATGCCGATCACGTTTGAAATGTTGGATACCATTCTCGAACATACAGCCAAAAGCATTCCTTTTGAAAATACGAGCATTATGGAAAAGAAAACGTATGAAATCAACAGACAAAACGTGCTCAACAAGATGCTTGTCAAGCAGGAAGGCGGTCTGTGCTATGAGTTGAACTCGCTGTTTTATTTCTTCTTGCTCGAAAACGGCTTCCATGCTGTTCTGGTCCGAGGGGATGTGTACCAGCCGGATACGAAGCAATATCTGACGATCGGCAGAACACACGCGACGATTCTTCTTACGCACGCGGGGCAAACGTATGTCGTGGACACGGGATTTGGGGGGAATTTGCCGTTAAAGCCGGTACCGTTGACAGGGGAGACGGTCATCTCGGAAAACGGAGAGTTCCGCGTCAAAAAGGTAACGAGTGAGCTCGGCGACCATGTGCTGGAAATGAAGCTGAAACATAAGGATTCCGACTGGCGAAACGGTTATATCTTTGATTCGGGACGTATTGCCGATGTCGCAGAATGCAATGAAATTCAGGAAATTATCGACACTCACCCGCAATCTCCCTTTAACAAAAATCGGTTGCTTACCAAACGGACGGCGGGGGGGACGATTACGTTGACCGATACGACATTTACACAATGGGAAAATGGGGTGATGAAAAAGGAAGCGATTGACGAGGGGAGATTCAAGGTGCTGCTGAAGGAGTATTTTGATATGTAGCAGGAACAGCATCGGACACACAGTGGAGCAGAGGAGGGGAGTACCCCCTCCTCCTCTATTTTTTTTCTTTACAAGTCTTTCAGACCAAATAGTCGAAGGAAACCGTCAATCCATGACATTGCCACATCGAACGAAAATTCGAGCAACAGGGAGAGAAAGAACATCACAACAGTCAGCTTTAACCAGACGATTTTTTTCATGATGAGTTAATGTCCCCCGTAGACAGTTTTGTATAGTCCCAAATGGGCATGGACGTCAGCATAATAATTATGGACGATGACCGCAATAAGCAGCATGATGCTTACATAGTAATGCCATCTCCGTGTTTTCGACTCCCTGAGATTCTTTTGCAGCTGGAATCCGATCAGGGTCACAACAAGCATCCCGATCGTCGCAAGGAGACCGGAGTAGGTATCCATCGGTTTCGGGGAAAGCAAGATCAAATAATAGATGCTGTGGCCGATCGTCAAGATCAGGGCAGACCAGCCGATTGGAACGTGGTATTTGGTTGCATATTGGTTTAGTTCGGCAACAATTTTTACGTTCGCTATGTTCTGCTTTTTTAGCTTCGGATAAGCGATTCGGACAAGAATCAGCAAAAAGGCCATATATGCTAATTGCATCGAATAGCTCCCGGTGTGCGCCCAAAATCGTTCCGTCATTCCCGGAGTCCAGTCCATCGGCAATCCAAGCGGCAAAGCGCTCATGAAGACCAGAAACAAGGTTAGTTGTACAGTTGGTTTGACTATTTGCATAGACATCTTCACTCCTTTTTCTCGTTCTGGCACATGAATGGACAGCGGCTATTTCACATGCCAGCGGCTTGGGATTCACCATACTTTCCCATTATAACGGAATTTTTCCTTCCGATGATGGAGGAACTGCAAAAATCCGGGAAGATTGCGAGCGGCGGGGGCCGGTCGCTTTTTCGCTATGGTACCAAACTTTTGCCACAAATTTCAGGTACCATCATCCCAGTGACGCAAGAATGTTCAACACCAGAAAGGAAGGAAACCAGAATGAAAAAGCGCTTGGCGAACATTTTGCTGTGCATGGTGATGCTGGTTGCCGTTGTCGCGCAGCTTCCCCCGGCAGAAACGGCGTCTGCCGCCACGATGAGGTACTTTGAGAATGTAAGTGAACGTGATTTTCCAGAACGACTCAAGGAAAATCTGTCGCAGCATCCATGGCAAGACGGATTTCTCGATATTACAAAAGCACCGTACAACGCCAAAGGAGA
>JBLNEJ010000086.1:0-3679 GCA_050262535.1 Clostridia bacterium | reverse complement strand
TTCGCTACCTCAATGGAAATGGCTGGTTTGTCCGTTTCCATTCTGCTGCTGGATGAAGAATTGCGCGATCTGCTGGATCAGCCATTCGTGACACCGTTCCATACGCAAGTCTGATTGAGGGGGGCCGACATGACACAAACGCTGAATGCGGGCGATCTAAAGCGGATTTTTGCGCAGATTGGCACTCTTATGCAGGAAAACAAAGATTTTTTATGCAAATTGGACGGTGCCCTGGGCGATGGAGACATCGGCTTGACGATGGACAAAGGGTTTCGGGCTGTTGTCGAGTCACTTGAAACGTTTGACGAGGCAGATATGGGCGCACTGCTATTGCTTGCAGCCAAAACGATGGGGGAAAAAGCGGCTTCAACCATGGGAACGCTGATGACGACTGCACTGCTGCGGGCAGGAAAGGCCGTACAGGGAAAGCAGGAGCTGGAACCGGCTGAGGCCCTGGAAATGCTTCAGGCGATGGTCAAGGGGCTGACTGATCGGGGAAAGGCACAGGTTGGCGACAAGACAATACTGGATGCATTTGTGCCAGCAGTAAATGCATTTGCCCAATCGCTTTCCCACTCACGCCCGTTAGCCGAGTGCTTGCAGGCTTCTGCCGATGCTGCCCACGAAGGGATGAAGCGGACGGTCGAGATGCAATCGAGGCACGGTCGGGCCGCCCGTTATTTGGAAAAATCGGTAGGACACCAGGACCCTGGCGCAACAGTCGGGGCGTTATTCTTTAGAGGCTTTGCGGATGCGGTTTCGTGCAGATAGGTAAAAACAGGAAAAAAACGGCCAATAGGCCGTTTTTTGTGTTAGAGCTACGTGTTTTGCCGATTGCCAGCGTCTCCATTATTCAAATCCATATGAGTCTTGATCGGAATGAACAAGTCGACGATCCCGATTACGAGAGAAGCAAGCAGGGCACCCAGAATGGTAACACGGAACCCGGAGACAAGGAATTGGGTCAGATAAATGACCGCGGCGCTGACCAGAAAGCCGACAATCCCGCGACTGAACGGTGAGACCCTGTTGCCAAACATCGCTTCGACAATCCAACCGATGACGGCGATGACCACAGCGGCGAACAGTGCAGCCCAGAAGCTGCTTACGGCAAATCCAGGTACGAGAAAGCCAACGATCATTAATACGATGGCTGCGACGACAAACCGGATGACGTGTCGCAGAATAGTCATTTGGTTTCCTCCTTAAAGGGACTAGAGAGTTTCGTTTTCAGTGTGGCTCAAACGGTACATGCCTATTCCGCTAATATTTGGATTGCGGCTGCACGATCATGCTATAATGGGGAAACGAAAGTTTGAAGGAGGCAAGGACGTGGAGCAACGGGTGTTAAAAACCTTGGAATATTACAAGGTGATCGCCATGCTGGAAGAAAAGGCGACGTCGGTCCTAGGAAAAGAAAAAGCAAAAGAGCTTATTCCGTTTACCAATATAGATGAAGTAAAGATTGCGCAGCAGGCTACCTTTGAAGCAGCAACCGTTCTTCGGTTGAAGGGAAGCGTCCCGTTGGGCGGAATCCGTGATATTCGCGGTGCAGTGGAGCGTGCCCGCCTCGGTTCGATGCTGGCTCCACTGGAGCTGTTGGATATTGCCGGGACACTGTTTTCCGGTCGGCGCCTGAAAACATTTTTGCTGGAAATGTGCGACGAGGAGGAGCTGCCGCTCACGAAAATGACGGCGGAGCGGATCGAGGGTTTGCGTGACCTGGAACTGCTGATCAAAAATTGCATCGATGAAAACGGCGAAGTGATGGACAGCGCCAGCGTCGAGCTGCGCCAAATCCGTCAAGAAATTCGCTCGCTGGAAGCACGCATTCGTGAAAAGCTCGATTCTCTGACACGCTCTGCCTCCTACCAGAAAATGCTGATGGAAAACATCGTGACGATCCGTGGCGACCGCTATGTCTTGCCGGTCAAGCAAGAATATCGCAACGTTTTTGGCGGGATCGTCCATGACCAGTCTGCTTCAGGGGCGACCCTGTTTATCGAGCCGGAAGTAACCGTCGCGATGAACCATAAGCTGCGTGAAGTACGTCTGAAGGAAGAACGGGAAATTGAGAAAATCCTGTATGAATTGACCGCCAAAACGGGTGAGCATGTCGAGCAGCTGAAGGAAAACATCGAGGCGCTGGCAGAGCTTGATTTTAGGTTTGCCAAAGCGCAGCTTGCCTATAGCATGAAAGCGACCACTCCTGCCATTAATGAATCCGGCTATATCCGCCTGAAAAAAGCGCGGCATCCGCTCATCCCGAAAGAAGCGGTTGTACCGATTGATCTGGAACTGGGAGGCAGCTACATGGCGATTATCGTGACCGGACCAAACACGGGCGGGAAAACCGTTTCCATCAAAACGACGGGCTTGTTTGCCCTCATGGTAATGGCCGGACTGCAGATTCCGGTCGAAGAAGGCAGCGAGATGAGCATATTCTCTGCCGTTTTTGCCGATATCGGCGACGAGCAGTCGATTGAACAGAGCTTATCGACCTTTTCAAGCCATTTGACCAATATCATCGGGATTTTGAAAAAGATGGATGAACGCAGTCTGGTGCTGTTTGATGAGCTCGGTGCCGGGACGGACCCGACGGAGGGTGCGGCTTTGGCCATGTCGATTATTGATCATGTGCTGGAGCGGGGAGCAAGGCTCATTGCCACGACCCACTACAGTGAATTGAAAGCGTATGCGTACGACCGTCCGGATGTCATCAACGCAAGCGTAGAATTCGATGTCCAGACGCTTCGGCCAACCTACCGCCTGCTGATCGGGGTACCGGGGCGCTCCAACGCGTTTGCGATTGCGAGACGACTCGGGCTGCCGCAAGACATTATCGACGTTGCCCGCGGTTCGATCAGTGAGGAAGAGAACCAGGTTGAGACGATGATCGCTTCATTGGAGCGAAACAAAAAGACAGCTGAGCGCGAACGGGAACGAGCGGAAGCGCTGCGACGGGAAGCCGAGGATGTGCGCAAGCAGCTGGAGGAAGAACGAAATCAGTTTGCCCTGGAGAAAAACCGTCTGCTTGAAAAAGCGGAGGAAGAAGCGCGCCTGGCGGTGGAGTTGGCCCGTGATGAAGCGGAGCAAATTATCCGTGAGCTGCGGCTGATGCGCGACGAAGGTGTGGAGATCAAGGAGCACAAGCTGATTGATGCGAAGAAACGGTTGAACAACGCCGTACTTGAGCTTGAAAAGGAAAAGGTGAAGAAACCAAAAGCGGTTCGGGCGACTCTGGTCAAGGTTGGCGACGAAGTGCTGGTCACCAGCTTCGGACAGAAAGGAACCGTACTGGAAAAGGTAACAGACAAGGAATTTATCGTCCAGATCGGCATCATGAAAATGAAGGTGAAGTCCGAGGACATGCAGGTCATCAAGCCCTCCAAGCAGGAGCAGCAGCACGTGCAGTATACCGCAATCAAAGCATCGCGTGATCGGGTGAAGCTGGAGCTTGATTTGCGCGGGTACAATGTGGAGGACGGAATCCGCGAAATTGACCAGTATTTGGATGAAGTGCTGTTGGCCGGATTTCACTCGGTTTCCATCATTCACGGGCACGGGACAGGCGTCCTGCGCAAAGGGGTTCACGACTACTTGCGCAACCATCGACATGTGAAGTCGTTCCGTTTGGGTGGTCAAGGTGAAGGCGGAGTTGGAGCGACCATTGTTGAAC
>JBLNEJ010000085.1:0-3708 GCA_050262535.1 Clostridia bacterium | reverse complement strand
GACAAGTGGATTGTTTACACTTTTGCACGTTCGATATTTACGGAAACCTTTGCTGATCATCGGTGTTTATGCGATCAGCTACATGCTTGGGTACCTGTTTGAATGGAGCAACGGTTTGCTTGCACCGATGCTGGCCCACACGCTGATCGATCTGGTACAGGCATTCTATTTAAAGCGAATGATCGAGCAAGAGAGGAGAATGTGAGCGATGAGCTTCACCTCGCGTAAGCTGCGCCATAGCAAAAAGCGAAAATCGAAACTTACTGCACTTTTGACGCTGGGCTTGGCCGTTTTTGGCAGTCTGTTTGTCATTCTGATCATCTACGAGCTTTTTCTTGCCAACAATGCCGGAAAACAAAAGGAAGATCAGGTGGATGCCATCACGGCAAATGAGGAGGTAGCGGTGGTGGCGCCAGTGGGAAACAGTGGAGAGCCAATCGGCATGGGACAAAATGAGCCTGCCGCTAATCCGATTTCGACCAAGCCGGTATCAACAGAGCCTGTGAACCAAGCAGCTGTTGTACAAGCTCCAACCGTTGCAATCCCCATGGCAGCGGCAACGCCTCCATCATCCGCAGTATCGCCTGCCATCACCCAATCCAGTCAGTCATCTCAGAAATCATCAACGAAGAAAGCCGAACCTGCACAAGCAGCAGCCAAACCAAAGGCGGTCAAGCATGTTGTGCAGAAAGGGGAAACGCTGATCCAGTTGTCGAGAAAGTACTACGGCAACCAACGGAGCATCAACAAAATCGCCGCTTATAACAACATCAATCCGAACGCTGCGCTCCCGATTGGGAAAGTACTCTATATCCCCGTTGCGCGTTAGACATGATTGTGTCCGAATCCGGTTATGCTATACGAATCACAGCATAGGGCGGGGATATGATGCCACAAGAACTCATTTACGATACGCTCATAATCGGCGGAGGCATTGCGGGACTGCAGGCTGCTATTCAACTGGGACGGAGCCTGCACAAGGTGATCGTCGTCGATCATGGCAAGGGAAGATCCACCATCGCCAAAAAGTACCGGAATATTCTTGGATATCCGCAAGGGATTAGCGGTGAGTCGTTGCGCAGCAATGGTGAGGAACAAGCCAGGGAGCTTGGAGTTGTCTTTATGTACGGGGAAGTGACTGCACTTTCCCAGAAAGCGGACCATGCTTTTGTGGCTGAAGTCATGCACGGATCTGGTAATGAAGCGGTAGTCGCAAGAACAGTGCTTGTTGCAAGTGGAATCAAGGACCCGTTTCCAACTATTCCAGGCTTGACGCAATGCTTGGGGGAAAGCTTGTTTATTTGCCCGGATTGCGACGGGTATGAAATTATAGGCAAGCATGCGCTCGTGATTGGTTCTGGAAAATATGCGTTGGAAATGGCTGACACCTTGCAGTATTTTACCAACCGTTTGACTGTAATCAATCATACCTTGACGCCATCTGAAGCTGAACCGTTCACAACCACCGATGGACAAATCCGCGTAATCGACGAGCCGATCAGCGAGATTTTCCACAAAGACGGACAAATGCAGGCGGTGCAGCTCGTTTCAGGGGAGCGAATTTCCGTGGAAAAAGGCTTTCTTGCGTTTCCAGGGGCAAAGGTTCAAAGTACGCTGCTGGAGAAGTTTCAGGTTGATCGTTTGGAGAATGGACATGTGCTTGTCAACCCTCGAACGAAAGAAACGAGCTACCGGAACATTTGGGCCGCCGGAGATATCGTAGCTCATTCCCAGCAAGTGACCATCTCTATGGGGGACGGGTCGCAAGCGGCGATCTGGATTCACAAGAGATTGCTTGAGAAAGAAAACGAATGCACGTGATCGGGCTTTCGCCATATATTTGTAGGGATCATTCTTCCATCGCGGATGGGGGTGCATACTCTTGCAAATGTATTGGAGACAATTGGTTCTCCTACTGTTGGCTTGGTACTGTGGTGTGTGGGCAGAAGACATCTTTCCCGTTTTTCAAGGTTTTCGCCCTTATCGCTGGGCCGATTGGATGAGCCTGATCATGTATAAACCAGCAGCATTGGTATCATCGGCAATTTTGATGGTGACCGGAAGCTTTTTGGCACTTCGTGTGACATTTCAACATGCCATTTCCCTGTTTCGCTTGTCCACGAATGATGACTCTCACTGGCTGTTGCATGCAACCTTATGCATGTTCGGGCTGCTTGTATTTTATGTGCAGGCAGGAAAATTTCCGTTCGGAACGACTCTTGTCATTGTTTGCGCATCGTGTTGGATGCTGCTGCGCTTGCTATCCATCCATTTGCCTTGGAGAAAACTTCGGGAGCCGACAAACAGAAAGTGACGGAAGACCTACCTTACTTCGGTCGGCAGCACGAAGTGAAACCCCAAATGTGCGAGAGCAGAAAGCGTCTGATCCAGTTCAGCAGCGGTCCAGCTGCGGTCATGAAACAAAATATTCGCACCGTCATGAATGGTGGACAGCACTTGTTTGGTGATCGCTCCGGGCACTTTGTAAACATGGGGGTCCCAATCAAGCGAACCGACAGACCAGTTCATTGGTTGCATCCCCAGCTCTCGGGAAATACGGTCGGACGCTTCGGTTGATGCGCCAAAGGGTGGCCGGAAATAACGGGGCGGTTCGCCAATGATTTCGGCGATCACTTTGCTCGTACTTTCGATTTCTTCCCGCTGCTGTTCTTCGGGTAGTTTTCTTAGATTTGCATGCCACCAAGTGTGGTTTCCGATCAGATGACCACGTTTTACAATCTCTTGAAGCAATGCTGCTTTCTCAGGCTTGATCACATACGTTCCATCCTGCTTTTTCTCAGCAAGCCGAAAGCCGTTCACAAACCATATGCTTTTTGCATGGTGCCGGTCAAGGACATCCAGCAATTGTTTCGTCGATTCTCCCATTGGGCCATCGTCAAAAGTAAGCAGGACATTTTTTTGCGAGTCACCATCAAGCGAATGGATGCGGTAATCAGAGGGGCTTACTTCATAGCGTTGCTCGGGCGGGGGCTGCTCCTCATGAGACTGTGCATATGAAACAGGCCAAGTATAGACGTTCAGCATGATGAGAATGGTTACAAGCAATGAAGAGGTCTTGATTCCTTTTACAGACAATTGGTTCCCTCCTTACTCAAATCGTGTTTCACAGCTATTGTTTCCTGGGAAAGCGCAAAAAACGACAGCTTTGCACGATTTTCTGTTAAAAATGCGTTGAATGAAGAGGGCGGTTCCATAAGGCCAGGCTTTTTGGCTCAAATGACACGCGGTATGCGCTTGGAGAGGGAGGAGCCCTATTGTCTTGTCCATAAATATGGTATGATAGGTGAAACCTGTTCTCCACAGGCTGTATCTGGTTGTGTGAACATATGTCATACGGCCAAGCACATCCGTAAATTTGCGGAGAACCATTACAGGCTATCAATCATAACCTGTAATATGACTGGATGGCGAGGAGGGACAGTCATGCGTGTTGAACGCCTTGGAACTGACAAGATAAGGATCTTTTTAACGTTTGACGATCTTTCGGAGCGAGGCATTGAGAAAGAAGATATGTGGCGTGACATTCCGAAAGTACATGAACTGTTCAACGACATGATGGAGCAGGCGTACCATGAGCTAGGCTTTGAAGTTTCCGGGCCAGTCGCCGTCGAGGTTTTCGCCTTGCCAGCGCAAGGGATGGTCGTAATAGTCACTCGTGGGAAGACGGGTGCCAGATCAGAGAAAGAA
>JBLNEJ010000084.1:0-6128 GCA_050262535.1 Clostridia bacterium | reverse complement strand
ACGGGATAACTCACTCTTGTTGCCAAAGCAAAAACACCTCCAAGATTATCCCCATATCTTACGACATGGTTTCATTCTCTTGAAGGTGTTTTGATTTGTCTCACATTACGGGGTCAGTCCCAAATAAGCCGGGTTTTCTTTCGATTATCTGATAAACACCATTTCCCCTGTGAAGGCATCTACGCCAGCTGCCCTCCCCCCATGTTTTGGAATAAATAATAGTTTCGGGGCTTGCGTGGACGTATCAATGGTCCCCTGTCTATCGATGACATAGGCTAGGGACAATTCACTTGCTTTTACATAGATTTGAGCCGCTTCTTCCGGAGAAAGGATATCGTGGTTTTCCGGCAATTGAGAGAAGTCTGCTCCTATATTGATTTCTACCTTCTCCACTTCACCCAAGCGGCCGAGAATGACGGTATACGTAATGCCGTCGACCACAGCAGAGCGTCCCCCCCAGATGCCCGAAAACTGATACAGTCCCGCATCTTCTCCTACTACATGGTCAAGAAACTTGCTGGCAAGTTGTTTTGCACGTTTTTCGGACAAGGGCTTGCCATCCCGTTTCCAATCACGATAGGTATAACCCAGCAGCTTTCCTGTATCCGAATCGATTGTCACCTCGGCAGAAACCCTTTCGCGATCGCTTTTTTTACTTTCCAATGAAAAGTGCCATTCTCCCGTCGAGCCCTGTCTTTCCCGAATCTCAACATTCACGATCTCGAGCTTTTTTACTTGCGGCAAAATGACGTACAGCTTTTCCAAAGCAAGCTTCATTTCGTCCGGTATTTTTCGGGTGTTAATGGATTGAATAATCTGATTATGATCATGTTGCTGGTGGCTCGCCTGGGCGAATATCGGTGTTGCAAAAAGTAGACTGGAAGCGAGCATCATTGCCGCCAGCTTGCAGTGTTTCATCAAAAAAACGCCCCCCATTCTATCATCTAGCCCTTGCTTAGTCGAGTATAGCAAACGGGTTCATCGTCTGAAAGGAATATTTATCCACCCGAATCAATTCTTCCTCTATGTTCAGCGGGTATGTTTGCGATGAACAGAAAAAAGCCATCCATATCGCGGATGGCTTGCACTTTTTAACGGCGTTTTACCAATTTGCCTGTAAAGGCGTCAATGTAATCGCCGGATGATTGGTTTTTCAGCAAATAGTACAGCTTTGGATCCAACAGAGTTTCTTCATCCGTCTCTCTGTCATAAATGGAGTTCATGACATAGAAAAGCTCCAATTCATTCGCTTTCATATAAGCTTTCGCCGCATCCTTGGCCGAGACAGTGTCCTTGTTGTCCGGCAGCATGGAAAAATCGATCCCATACGTTATATTCAAGTAAGTCGGTTTGCCATGACCATCAAGCGCAACCCGATAAGCAATCCCTTCAACCGGTACATCTTGATAGGTTGGCAGGAAAACGAACGTATTCCCTTGATAGAACGATCGGGCATACTGCAGGAAGACCTGCTCCATGTCGGAAGGCAGCCATTTTTCCAAAAGCTTGACGGCTTCATCTTTTGCCTGCTTCAAATCGAGGGCATCTTCATCCGATTCTTCTTCCTCCGAGTATACCTCATAGTCAACCCGTTTCACTTTGCCTGTCTTTTCATCAACATCCACGCTTGCTTCCATTTCATAGTCCGTTTTCCGGTCATAAAGCTCCCAGTTGTAAGAACGAATGCCGTCGGAGGTGTACTCATGGAATTCAGCGTTGGACAAGTCTGCCTGCGCCATCTCTTCCAGAAGCTTTTTCGCCTCTTCAGCCGCCTTGATGACCGGTTGAGTCCCTTGTGGCGAAAGGGTAATCAGCTCTTGCGGCAACGTTTCTTTTTCTTCGTCATCTTCGCCTTTGTAATCAAACGGATTTTCATCCTTTTCGCCTGTCATTGCATCAATTCCCCCTCTGAAGGAAGGAACGTACTTGAGAACAGGCTTCGGATCACCCTTGTCTCCCTTCATCGGGAAAAGCTGATAGCGTAGCTGCATGTCCATCGCATCGAGGTATGTCTTTTCAGCGTCCTTTTGCTTGATCGCATCTTTGGGGTCGGGGAAGGAGGACAGCTCAGGAATCTTTTCCATCGAGTTCGAGAAGCGTACAACGTGCCCTTGTCCATCAATGATAATGCGGATGCTGTCTCCTGCTACCGGAACCTTATTGACAACAATATTGTAGTAAACGGTGCGCTGATCCTTTTCTTCATAATCGTCTTCATCTTCACTGGAAATATCGCTGACACGCGAGAATTGATACAGATCCGCTTCATCTCCAAGCGCATTCCTCAAAAATTTATCAGCAATCTTCCTTGCCCGATCCGGCGAAACCGGTTTCTTGGCTCCCCATTTCGTGTTGTACATAAAATAGTTGACCAATTTCCCCGACTCGGATTCGATGGCAACCCTCGCATGTATGGAATCCTTAGAGCCTTTCTTTTCTTGAAGAGTGAAGTACCACAAGCTTGGTTCGTTCTCTTCTTCTTCGGTTACTTCGGCACTGGTTACCCGCAGACCCTTCAATTCCGGCAAAATCACATAAACCTTTTCAAGTGCCTCCAGCATTTCTTCTGGAATTTTGTTGACAGAGATCGTTTGCACCTGACGCTTGTTTTCGGGCTGCTGATCGCTTGATTTGGCCCAGACAGGCGTTACTTGCAGGAGACTGACCGCGATGAATGTTGCAACAATTTTGCTCATCTTCTTCATACCTAGCTCCCCCTCCACCATGTAATATTTACCAATCTATCAGTAGACGATGCAATATGTCAAATAGTTACAAAATACCCACTGTTTTTTATCAAAATCGTAGCCTACACGGTAAAACGGTTCGTCAAGCTTTTCAACTCATGCGCCATCCGATTCAGGGAAGTTCCTGACGCGGCCAGCTCATCAAGCGATTTCACCTGGTTTTTCAGCATGTTCGTGACCGCTTGGGCATGATTCGAGGATCGCCGGGCAATTTTTCCGGTTTCGTCAGTGGCAGCAAGCATCTCCTCTGAGCTGGCAGACATTTCCTCCGAGATCGCAGTTACGCTGCCAATCTGGTCGGAAACCCGCTTGATTTGGGTCAGGATCGTGTCGAATATCGCACCGCTTCGCTCCACTTGAACCGAGCCTTCCTCGGCATTTCTGCTAACGACCTCCATCGAATGGATCGCATGGGTGGTTTCACTCTGGATTTCCTGAATCAACTGGGCGATCCGCTTGGCTGATTCGGCCGATTGCTCCGCCAGCTTCCTCACCTCTCCGGCGACAATCGCAAACCCTTTGCCCTGTTCTCCTGCACGCGCTGCCTCTATTGCAGCATTCAGTGACAACAGATTCGTTTGCGAAGCGATCGCGGTAATCGTCTCAACGATTTCGCCAATTTCCTGCGAGCGCTTGCCCAACTGCTGAACCGTTTCGGCTGCATGATGCACAGATTCGTTGATCATCCCCATCTGCCTGGTTGCCTGTTCAATTGAACTGCTTCCATGTTCCGCATTTTGCGCCGTTTCAAACGATGCTTCCGCTACAACCCCGGATGTCTCGGCGAACTTTTGCATGCCCAGCGTCATTTCTTCAATCGCACGCAGCCCTTCCTCCATCTGCTGTTGCTGTTGATTCGCCCCTGCTGCAACCTGCTCCATCGAGGTGTGGATCTCGCTAGTAATGTCATGGTTGACGCTGATGTTGTCGGAAAGCTTCTCCGCTGAATCAGCTGCTTCCTCGGCATATTGCTGAATCCTCCCGATGATCTCCCGGTTCTGTATAACCATGCTGCCAACCTTTTGGCTCAGCAGTCCGATCTCATCCTGTCGGGTCGTCGTGATCTCGATGCTCAGATTACCTTTCTCCACCTCTTCGACCGAACGGGCCAGCTGGTGAATCGGTTTGGTGATCCGGCGGGCCAAATACAAGGAAATCAGCACTGCAATCGCCAGCAAAATGAGAATGGTGATCAGCATCGGATCAAATATGACACCCGCCCGTTCGGCCAGCTCATCAACGCTGACCGAGCCAAGCAGCTTCCAGCCGGTCACCTTATTGGTCACAAAGCTCATGATTTTGGTTTCACCGTTGAAGTCGTACTGCAACTCACCATTCTGTCCTTTCGCCGTCATACCCTGGAGAATCTTGTCCTTGGACATGTCGGTTCCCAGCATTTTTTCATCGGGATGATACAAAATGATCCCGTTCGCATCCATCAGGACAGCATAGCCGCTGTCTCCGATTTTGATCTCCTTGACAATGTTGATCAGTTCAGTCGGTGTCACATCGATGGCCACGACCCCGATCAGTCGCTCCCCCTGATACACCGCTTTGGCAGCCGTTAATACGACCTGGTTGCCGCTATTGGCATCGATGTACGGGTCTGTCCAGATGACGTTTCCTTTGTTCTGAACCGCTTTTTCATACCACGGACGTTGGCGCGGGTCATAGTCCTTGGGCTTGTCCGTCCACTCCGGCACGCTGAAGTATTCGCCTTTGGCCGTCCCGAAATAGGCGCCTGAATCCTGGAATGCTTCCAGTGTATTGGTCATTTGAAGCCTTTGCTGTTCATACCTGGCGAATTCGTCTGCTTTCGCCAGCATAGTAACGATATTTTCTGTGTCTTGGAAATACATGTCGAACGTGCGGTTTGTCTGTTCCATCCGTTGACTGATGTTTTGCGTAAGCACCTGCATCGTCGTGTTGACGGACACGACGTAGCTAACGAGGGAGACCACCCCGACGGATACAAGAATCAACGCAAGGAACGGGATCAAAATTTGTAGCAGCAATCTCTTTTTCATCAATAGCTCCCTCCACCCCATGGAAAATATATGTATTGTTTTCTAGAAGTGGATACGATAGAAACGGGACTTTTGTTTCATGTAAAAACACATTGAACAATATTCGAAATATTAAAACATACGAAACAAGACAAAAGACCCAATTCTCTTCGAGGGAATCGGGCCTGATCTTCTGAAAAGTGTTATTGTAAATGGGCGTTGAAAAATTGCGTGACCTTCTCCAAATACTGTCCCTGCAGCTCTTCAAATGAACCGACATGGCGTGTGCCTGAGGTGACCCAGAGTTCGGTAGCGGCGGAATCTACAGAAGCCTTCAGCTTTTCGCTGTGCTGGACGGGTATTTTGTCATCCCCCTTTGTATGGATCAGCAGCACCGGTTTTTGCTGCAGTTGCCGGATCGTTTGGATCGGGCGCACCTGCTCCAAATCGACACCCGCCACCAGCGGAATCTCCCACAAAATCAACGGCGTGAACGGAAATGACGGCAGATTGCTCCAGACCGGAAGATTCTCCTCCAAATAAGGACGAAGATCGGAGAACGGTGAGTCGGCAACAACGGCTGCCACATCCGGTGATTCCGGGGCAGTCAGCAAGGTCGTCGCCGCGCCCATCGAAAAGCCCATTAGACCGATCTGCTCGTACCCCTTGCTTTTGGCAAAGTCGACTGCCCCTAACAGATCGCTTTTCTCAAACTGTCCAACGCTTGTCATTACACCGTCCGACTCCCCCGAATTGCGAAAATCGAACAGCAGCGTCGCAATTCCAGCGTCATGCAGCGCCTTCGCTGTAGGCAACGCCGGTTTTTCAGCCGAACGGTTCATCCTGTAACCGTGTGCAAAAATGACAATTCGCTTGCTTTCTCCAGATGGGATGAGCCACCCCCGCAAATTCGTCTGATCCAGACGGCTGCTAAACTGTATGTCCTGATAAGGGAGTTGGAATTGATCCGGTGTAAGTGCGATTGGCCTTTTTGCCGGATGGGCCAGCTTCCAGCCTACCACACCGGATACCGTCAGCAAGCCCGTCACGAGCAAAAGGATGATGGCAATAAACGTGAATTTTGCCCAGCGCCGCTTCGGTTTGACAGGCAGGTATGCGGCAGGATTGGGTCGCAGCATGCTCATTTTCTTTCTCCCCCATTGCTTGAAATTACATGTGATGCTTCACAAATTGTAGTCTAGCTCACATTATACTAGCAGACTCACGGTACGAGGGAATCTCACTAAAGTATAGGTTTCCAAAATATCACTAAAGTGGTAGAACGTTATTTCCGGACAGCAACGAAAGAGAGCCACAGAGAAGGTCGGCCCCAATCGGACTGCTCGACAACGGAATGAACGATGGCAAAACCTGC
>JBLNEJ010000083.1:0-2520 GCA_050262535.1 Clostridia bacterium | reverse complement strand
AGCCGATTTTCGCGCGGGGAATGGTTGGAGGATGAGTACGTCACTGAGAATCACGCCATTATGATGTATGAGCCGTTTTTGCCAGAAAGTGCAGATACGGATCGTACAAGCTGAAAAAGTGACTATTTATGTTCACAGAATGTTCACTTATGGAAGGCGTCCCCCAATCGATATACTAGCTTGGTGCTAAAAAGATGGGGAGATGATAAAGATGACAAACCATGTGCATGTGGAAACAAGACTGCCTAGAAACGCAAAAGAAGGGTTACTGTTTTTATTCATCATTTCATTCATTTCTGTCAACACGATTGCGCCAATGATAATGGGATTGGAACGGGGCTTCAGTAAAGAAACGTATTTCGATGCACTAAAAATAATACCGATTATGTGGATCATCGTAATTGCGGCAGTAAAGTTGATTGCGGGACCGATCGTTGGTAAGCTGATTCCCAAATTCGTGGGACAGACAGATGGATTTAATGCCAGAGTGTTGTTACATATCGTATTAACTGTTACGGTCATGTCTCTTTTGCTTACGATTATCGGAACGTGGGTGGGTACGAAACAAATTAGCACAGAACCGTTTGAAAACTTCCTTCATGTTTGGCCGAGAAACTTTGGGGTAGCATTTTGGATTGAGTTGCTGATTGCACACCCTGTAGCAAGAATTTCCATGAAAACATTACACGCAAAACAGGCACGTAAAGGTAACGGATTACGTCCGTAACTCAACAAAAAAACAACCGACTCTCATCAAGCTTCAGCCAAGCTGAGAGTCGGTTGTTTTTTATTTGACATGCGATACCGTAAGAACTTCGGGGCGGAGCGTCTCGAATCGGTACCCTTGTTCCTTCAAAATTTTGATGATGCCAGGAAGCGCTTGTGCGGTCGCCTGTTTCGGAGCGGAGTCATGCATGAGAATGATGACCTGCTGCTTTTTGTGAATCTGTTCTTTGACACGCTGGACAGCGGAGGCAGCTGTATAGGAATTCGATTGAGCATCCCCATTGCTGACATTCCAGTCAACAAAATAGTAGCCGCGTTTGGCTGCTTCCTTTTTGATCTCGGCCATGACCGGCTTTTGCTTGCTGTACTGTGCTGGGTCTTGGTATTTGTAACTGACGGTATTTGTGCTGCCACCCGGATAGCGGAAAATCTTCGGCTGCACACCGGTAGCAGCGGCAATTACTTTGTTGCCAAGCTCCAGGTCCTGCATGAACGCCGCGGTGCTTTTGTACATCGTCTTGTAGTTGTGCGAGTAGGAGTGGCCGCCAACGACGTGGCCTTCGGCAATCGCACGTTTTACTATTTTTTCGTTTCCTTTGACACTCCGTCCGACAACGAAAAAGGTCGCTTTTACATTTTCCTTTTTCAGGATATCCAATATGTTGATCGTCACCGGGGACGGACCGTCGTCAAAGGTGAGATAGGCGACTTTGCCGTTCGGAACGCTCTGTTGAATCGGAACTTTGCCTGCCGGAGCTGGTGCTGGAGTCGCGGGAGCGGGTGTAGCAGGCTTGCCGGTACCAGCAGGCGGGGTCGTTGGTTTGGCCGTATCTTTCTGTCCAGTGCCACCAGGCTGTGTCGGCTTGGCAGGTACTGTGGGTGAAACGGCATGATAGATAATCGGTGCAGTTGCCTGATACGGCTCATCGCCATAGATCAAATGGTTTTGTCGGACCTTTTGGAATGCGGCCAGCGGTGCTTCAAGCTGGGCGAGTATTTGCTCGGGAGACATCGACTGTTCCAAATAATGGCCAATTTTATCGGTTCCCATCACGAGATCGAACATGGCCGGGGTTTTGCCGCTCTTTGGTAGGGGAGCCCCGCTGAGCGACTGCGCATAGGTCAGTGCATAGATGCCTGTTTTGGCTGGATGGAACTGACGGGGATCGTAAATATTCAAGCGAACACCGCCAGCAGCATCGCGCGTTTCAGGAGTAAACACGACTCCAGGCAGATTGGAAAAGTTCAACATGTTGGCGAACGTCTGAGAATCGATCCCTTTGCCGCCGATCCAGGAAAAATTGTCGGCTTGCACGATGTCGGTTCCTTCACCCAAACCGGTTGCCATATAGCCAAAAACTGCCTTTAGATCAGGAATGCGCGGAGAGCTTGGCACCCAGCTTAATCCGGTATCGGAGAAAATCATCGACCGCGTGTAGCCTTCCATCGGAACAACGACCAGATCAACGCCGATCTTACGGTTAAAGAAGCGTGCCAATTCTCCGACCGTCATCCCATGTGCCATCGGAAGATTGTCAACCCCGATGAAAGAAAGGTACGGATCTTCTGCGACCGGCCCCTCTACAATCGTACCGCCAAGCGGATTGGGGCGATCCAGCACAATAACCGTTTTGCCTGCGAGCTTCGCTGCTTGCATGCAGGCATGCAGCGTTGAGATATAGGTATACGTCCGTGCGCCGATGTCTTGTAAATCAAACAGCAGGACGTCAATGTCCTTCAACATATCACTTGTAGGTTGCTTCGTCTTTCCATACAGGCTGTAGACGGGTATAT
>JBLNEJ010000082.1:0-12066 GCA_050262535.1 Clostridia bacterium | reverse complement strand
GCGGTTTCCGTTTTTACCTTTAGCGCATCTCCGATGTAAATCTTTTCGCATACTTTCACTTTCAGACTGTTTTCATATTGGTCCTCTTCGGTGCAGAGATGAATATTTTCCGGACGGATCGCCACATACATGTCTGACCCAATCCGCAACGATTCGGCCCGGGAGCTTAGCGTTAGTTCCGAATCTCCCTTGACCCGAATTTTGGCCATCCCCTGTTGGCTTTCGACGACTACGCCGGCCAGCAAGTTAATTTCACCGATGAACTCCGCCACGAATTTATTGCTCGGTTGCTGGTAAATGTCTTCCGGTGTAGCGATTTGCTCAATCCGCCCCTTGTTCATAACGCAGACACGATCAGACATAGTCAGCGCCTCTTCCTGGTCGTGGGTCACGCTGATGGTTGTGATGCCGATTTTCTCCTGAATATGCTTAATCTCCAGCTGCATTTTTTCACGCAGATTTTTGTCCAACGCACCCAAAGGCTCATCGAGTAAAAGCAAGGGCGGGTTAAACACGATCGCTCTGGCCAACGCGACACGCTGCTGCTGTCCCCCGCTTAACTGGGATGGAAACCGATCACCAAATTCAGAAAGGTGAACAAGATCGAGAATACTTTGCACGCGTTCACTAATTTCCTGCTTTCCGACCTTCCTCAATCGCAACGGATAGGCGATGTTGTCTGCAATCGTCATGTGCGGAAACAGCGCATAGTTTTGAAAAAGCATGCCGATTTCCCGCTCATACGGTTTTTTCCGCGTAATATCTTGATGATTTAACAAAATGGAGCCGTCACTTACTTCCTCAAAGCCTGCTATCAGCTTGAGCAAGGACGTTTTTCCCGAACCCGATGGGCCCAATATGGTGACGAACTCCCCCTTTTTGACTTCCAGGTTAATGCCATCTACCGCTTTCATTTTTTTGTAATACTTCGTTACATCTTTTAACTGCAGGTGAATCTCTTTCATCCGCTTCACTCCTTTTTATCCTGCTGTGAAGGCAACGCTTGGCAGTGGCTCGACAATAAGATTTTTCCAACACAAAAAAACCAGTATAATCCCCACACCTGAAGGTTACGGAGATTGGACTGGTTTGGCGCACCTGTGGACTCTCTTCGGGCATGAAGGAGGACAGATGTTTACAGTCTTAATTTTCTTAATGTTTGTATTATAACACAATTTTTTGAGTATTCTACTAGTAATCTTTGAATTTATGTACGAACAAATTATGGGATTTCGATTGAGTGGTCTGTTGCTATTCACGAGACGAAAAAAGCCTCCCAAAAGATTAACTGCGAATCTTCTTGGGAAGCTTTGTTGATCTTAAATATCCAAATCTCGAATTTGCTTGGAATAGCCTTCGATGAATTCGCGCCTTGGTTCGACTTCATCGCCCATCAGCGTTTCAAATACCATATCGGCATCCATGGCATCCTCCAAATCCACCTGCAGCAGCGTGCGAATCGCCGGATCCATCGTCGTCTCCCACAGTTGGTCGGCATTCATTTCGCCCAACCCTTTGTAGCGTTGGATATTCGGCTTCGGCGTCGTTTTGAGTGTAGCCAAAATTTGGTCACGCTGATTATCTGTGTAAGCGTAATGAATCTGCTTGCCCTGCTTGATTGAATACAGCGGCGGTTGGGCAATGTATATATAACCTTGCTCAATCAACGGTCGCATGTAGCGATAGAAGAAGGTCAACAAAAGCGTCCGAATGTGGGAACCGTCGACGTCGGCATCTGTCATGATTACGATTTTGTGATAGCGGGCTTTCGTCAGATCGAAATCTTCGCCAATTCCCGTGCCCAATGCCGTAATAATCATGCGAATCTCGTTGTTCGACAGAATCTTATCCAAACGCGCCTTTTCCACGTTCAACACCTTACCACGCAGGGGAAGGATTGCTTGGAAGTGACGGTCACGACCCATTTTTGCGGAACCACCTGCGGAGTCACCCTCAACGATGAACAGTTCGCTTTCGGATGCATCCTTTGAGGAACAATCAGCCAGTTTTCCTGGCAATGAACTGACTTCAAGCGCATTTTTGCGGCGTGTCAGCTCGCGAGCCTTGCGTGCAGCTTCCCTTGCGCGAGCAGCCATCAGCGCTTTATCGACAACCTTCTTTGCCACGCCAGGGTTTTGTTCCATGAACGTACTAAAGCGATCGCCGAATATCGACTCAGTAATGCTGCGTGCCTCCGAGTTACCCAGCTTGGTCTTCGTTTGCCCTTCGAACTGCGGTTCCGGAATTTTCACGGAAATAATGGCCGTGATCCCTTCGCGCACATCGTCGCCGGAAAGGTTCGCATCCTTTTCCTTCAAAAAGTTAAACTTCCGGCTGTAATCATTAATGACCCGCGTGAGGGCAGCCTTGAAGCCGGCTTCGTGCGTTCCGCCTTCATGCGTATTGATGTTGTTCGCAAAAGAGTACAGGTTGCTGACGTAGCTGTCGTTATACTGAAGCGCGACTTCAACCAGCAGACCATCCTTTTCCCCTTCGCAGTAAATCACTTCGTCGTGCATCTTCTCTCGATTTTTGTTCAAGTACTCAACAAAGGAAATAATACCGCCTTCATAACAAAAATCCTCGGTCTTTTCCTGACCGGGGCGTTCATCATGGAGTACGATGCGCAAGCCTTTGTTCAGAAATGCAAGCTCACGAATGCGCTTTTGCAAAATCTCATATTCAAATTCGGTTGTCTCTGTAAAAATGGTCGGGTCCGGTTTAAACGTAATTTTGGTTCCGGTTTCTTCCGTTTCTCCGACGACAGCCAGATCGGCTTCAGGAGCACCCATTACAAACCGCATTTGATAAATCTTGCCTTGTTGCTTGACTTCCACTTCCATCCATTCCGACAAGGCGTTTACAACCGAGCTTCCGACCCCGTGCAGACCGCCGGAAACCTTGTACCCTCCGCCGCCAAATTTACCGCCGGCATGCAAGACAGTCAAAACGGTTTCAACCGTTGATTTTCCCGTCTTTTCATGAATTCCGGTTGGAATCCCCCGTCCGTTATCGGTAACCGTGATGGTATTTTCCGGAGAAATATATACATGAATTTCAGAACAATAACCGGCTAGCGCCTCGTCAATCGAGTTATCAACAATCTCCCAGACCAGATGATGCAAACCTCGGCTGCTGGTAGAGCCGATGTACATCCCCGGGCGCTTACGTACAGCTTCCAATCCTTCCAAGACCTGTATCTGACTGGCATCGTAGCTATTTTCCTTCTCTGTTGCTTGATCCACTACTCTGTCAACTCCTCGCTTTCAGTTTCTACAGAAGGGAATTGGTCCAGGCTGTTTACGAATTGAGCCCGCCGCTTCAACGTCAGTGATGAAATCGGCGAACAATAAATCGCATCTTTGGTAATGACAAAGGATTTCGTTTCTTCGGAAGCCTCTTCAATGACGCGCTTCTTCTTCCGTTCATCATCGATGAATCGTTTCGTAATCTTCGATGTCTTTACCGTTTGATGGTCGAGGATGGAAATCACGTCCTTAGTGCTCACAACAGTATCTCCACCAATGTGAATAAACATGCCTCAACACCTTGACTTTCTTAGGAAATTTTCCCTTCCTTAACGTAATGCCGAGCTGCTTGTTGAAGCACCTGATGTTTCAAGCCTTCTACACCCGTCGAGCTGACAAACGTCTGTACTTTATCCTGAATCGTCGTAAGCAGCAGCGTCTGTCGATGTTCATCCAACTCTGACAAAACATCGTCTAGTAACAATACCGGGTATTCCCCAACCTCTTCCTTGATCAGCTCAATTTCCGCTAGCTTCAAGGATAAAGCCGCGGTTCGCTGTTGTCCTTGAGAACCAAAAGTTTGTACATCAATCCCGTTAATGTGCAAAGAAAAATCATCGCGGTGTGGCCCGATCAACGTGCTCCCCCGCTGTTTTTCCCGCTCTAGATTTTCTTCATAGGCAGCCTGCAATGCCTCCGTCGCTTGTTCCGCAGTCATACCGCTCACAACGGGGGTCGTATTTTCATAATGCAGGGTCAGTTCCTCTTTGCCGTCGGTAATTCCCTCGTGTATCGACTTCGCCCAAGCCTCCAGCTTGCCGATGTATTCAAACCGCTTCTGCAACAATTTTACCGCTAAATCGGCCAATTGGGTATTCCAAATTGCCATCATGTCGGCGGGATAACTCTTTTTGGACAACATATCCTTGAGCAGCTGGTTTTTTTGGGCGAGCACCTTGTTGTAGCTGTTCAAATAATACAGATACGTGCGGGACACCTGGCCGATCTCCATATCGATAAAACGGCGCCGCTGCGCCGGGGCGCCTTTGACAATCGCCAAATCCTCAGGAGCAAACATCACAACGTTCAGCGCTCCAACGTATTCGCTTAGCTTTTGCTGCTCCAATCCATTGATTTTGGCTCTTTTTCCTTTCGAAGTCAATTGAATCTCTAAACGAACAGAGCCGTAGCGACGTTCTACTTCGCTACGGACTGTTGCAAAATCAGCATCCCATGCTATTAATTCTTTATCGCGTGTGGTTCGGTGAGACTTGGCCAATGATAACAAATAAATCGATTCCAGCACGTTCGTTTTGCCTTGCGCGTTGTTGCCAATGAACAGCTGGATGGCACTGTCGAATGTAAGTGACAGCGATTTGTAATTTCGATAGTTGGCAAGCGTCAGATCACGTAAATGCAACGTGTCGGCCCCCTTTCAGCGCCTTGTTACCTGAAACTCACCAAAACCGTCGATAACAACGGTATCGTCGGGATACAGCTTTCGGCCCCGCCTATTCTCGCTTTCACCATTTACCATAATGTCAACTTCTGCCAAAAATGCTTTGGCCATGCCGCCGGTATCAATCACGCCGGCTAGCTTCAGAAATTGTCCGAGCGGAATATACTCTGTCTGGATGGCAACTGCTTTGGACATCTGAAAAGCCCCCTTTTTATAAGGCGAATCTTGCGTGCAAATCAATACGTACGAACCGGCAGGATCAGATGCAAAATCCAGTCATGATCGGTTGGACGAATGACAAACGGACTCATTGCCCCCGTGAAGCTTACGCGGATTTCCCCTGAATCTAGGGAGCGCAGTGCATCGATCATGTATTTGGCGTTAAACGAAATCTTCAGTTCCTCCCCATTGACCGAAACCGGATTCATCATTTCCGTTACCCGCCCAATCTCAGGGGCATTCGAAGAAATTTCGACACCTTGATCCGCCATTGTCACCAATCGTACGACATTCGATTTCCCTTCGCGGCTAAGCAAAGAGGCACGTTCAATGGATTGCAGGAAGTCTTTGCTATGGACAACGATCTCTGTCTTGCTTCCCTGCGGAATGATGCGGCTCGTGTCAGGATAGGTTCCTTCCAGCAAACGTGAATAGAACAAAATATGATTCGATTTTATTAATATTTGGTTATCGGCAACGACAATATCCACAACTGACTGATTGTCGTCGAGAATTTTCATCAGCTCATTACAGCTTTTCCCCGGAACAACAACATTATTGAACTGAAGGTCTTCGGCGCATTCTACAACAGCCGAACGGCTTGCCAATCGATGGCTGTCCGTCGCAACGAACTTCAGATGTCCGGTTTCGAGCGTCCACATGATTCCTGTCAAAATGGGCCGCATCTCCGAGCTGGAAACGGCAAACGAGGTTTGACGCAGCATGGTTTTCAACAAATCGCTCGGAATGCTGAGCACCTTGTCTTCCTCAAGCTGTGGCAGCTGCGGGAATTCATCGGCGTTCATCCCGTTGATGGTGAACTCTGCCTGGCCCGAACGGATCAACGTAGCAAAACGGTCATCAACCGCCAAATGGATCTCGTCCCCAGCCAATTTTCGTACAATTTCCCCAAAAATCCGCGCAGTCAACACAACACTGCCTGGCTTGATTACCGTAACGCCCCAATCTCCTGCTTCTTCAAGAGGAATTTGAACCTCTATGGAAATATCGGAATCACTCGCCGTTAATGTAAGACCTTCTTCGGTCGCCCTCAGTTTGATCCCTGTTAGAATCGGTATTGTGGTTCTTGTTGATACGGCTTTGGCAACATGAGAGACAGCTGTTACCAGTTTGTCGCGTTTCACAGTGATTTGCATGTTCGACAACCTCCAATTTTTTTTTGCAGCAGGTTATAGGTTCGAGTTCCGTGCATATATTTATCTTTTAGGTAATAAATAAAGATAGAAGTACTAGTAGGGGCTGTGGATTTGTGGATATGTCAATTATAACGATAAATAGAGCCTATACACATGTGGGTAAGTTGTGTATAGGCCTTTTCATTATTCACATGAGTTATTCACAGTTCTAGTTGCCGGTTTTGAGCTTCTCCAATAAAGACTGAATCGTAGCCTGGAGCTGCGGATCAACGGCAAGGGATTTGGAAATTTTCTCGTGGGCATGGATGACTGTTGTATGGTCGCGTCCACCAAACTCATCGCCAATTTTCGGCAGGGAGGCATCGGTCAGCTCCCGTGACAAATACATCGCGATCTGGCGTGGGTAGGCAACGGATTTTGTCCGTTTTTTGGCTTTGAAGTCCTCCAGCTTGAGGCTGAACGCTTCGCCAACGGCTCGCTGAATGTCCATGATAGTGATAATCCGAGGCTTGGAAGAAGGAATGATATCTTTTAATGCCTCTGCTGCCAGCGTTGTATCAATATCCCGATTGATAAGGGAAGAATAAGCAACAACACGAATAAGAGCGCCTTCAAGTTCACGAATGTTGCTGTCAATATGATTGGCAATATAGACCATAACCTCATTGGGAATGTCGAGATTTTCGGCTTTTGCTTTTTTGCGAAGAATGGCGATCCGCGTTTCCAGATCCGGCGGCTGAATATCGGTAATCAGTCCCCATTCAAATCGGGAACGGAGCCTGTCTTCAAGCGTAGGGATCTCTTTTGGCGGGCGATCCGATGAAATGATGATTTGTTTGGTCGCTTCATGCAGAGCATTGAACGTATGGAAAAATTCCTCTTGTGTCTGCTCTTTCCCCGCCAGGAACTGAATGTCGTCAATCAAGAGCACATCAACACTGCGATATTTGTTACGGAATTCTACCGTTTTATTGTCGCGGATTGAATTGATGAATTCGTTGGTGAATTTTTCAGAGGAGAGATAGACGACTTTCGCAGAAGAATTGTGCTGGATGACATAATGGCCAATCGCGTGCATCAAGTGCGTCTTTCCCAAACCTACGCCCCCGTAAATAAACAACGGGTTGTATGCCTTTGCCGGGGCTTCCGCGACGGCAAGCGAAGCGGCGTGCGCAAAACGGTTTCCTGATCCAATGACGAACGTATCAAACGTATACTTTGGATTCAAGATGCTGGCCGGTTGATCGTCCGTTCCGACCGGCTGTTGGGAGACCTTCACGCGCGGGGCGGGAAATTCTTCGCCAACGGATGCATCCTGATGTTGCGGTACGACAAACTTTACTTTCATATGATTGCCGGTTGTTTCATATAATGTATCGGTTATCAGAGGGGAGTAGCGTGTTTCCAGCCAATCTCGGGCAAACTCGTTGGGAGCGGCCACAATCAAGGCGTCTTCCTCTAAGGTGGTTGCTTTTGTAGCTTTGAGCCAGGTATCAAAACTCGGCTTGCTTAGCGTTTTTTCAATCTTTTCCAGGACTTTTCGCCAAAGTTCGGATATTTGGGCATCCACCAAAAAGCCCCTCCTTTCTTCCAAAGAATAAAAAAAAAATCAAGATGTATCGCTCACAGGGAATGTGGATAAATAAAATAGATGAGAAAAGGCTTTGCACAGAGAAGAGAAAAAAAGTAGACGGTTATCCGCAGACCTGTGCATAATGGAATACACAAAGCGTTGGATTCTGTCCACAATATTATCCACAAGCTGTGGAAAACTATTTGAATGTCATTGCTTATCCACTCTTCAAAACATACACATGATATCAAAAAAAGTGAGCGATATCAATGGTTTTTTAAGAGTTATCCACAAACACTACCACTTGTGGTTGAAAGATATTCACACCCCTACATTTTGTGTACAAGCTGTCGAATAACTTGTCGAAAAACAAATTGTGGATAAAAAATCTATCCACAGCTCCTGCCAATATCTTGTGAATGTCAGCACCGGGGGGACATACTTGACAAAATCGGCTTTTGTACCTATAATGCGAAAGAATGCCTTTTAGGGATGGAGGTGTAAAAGGTATGAAGCCAAGTTTTAACCCAAATAACCGCAAGCGTAAAAAAGATCATGGTTTCCGTAAACGCATGAGCTCGAAAAACGGCCGCAAGGTGTTGGCAGCTCGTCGTCGCAAAGGTAGAAAAGTTCTTTCTGCATAGGCCACAACTTCGGTGGCCTTTTTCTATACATAGATGCAGGTAAACAGGAAAAAAAGCGTGAAAAGTAGGGTATACTAAGTGGATGAGTTGTTATTTTTCCACTATAATGTTGATGTTAGGGGTTGTTTGCCTTGCATCATTCGCATCGGCTGAAAAAGAATGAGGAATTTCAAGAGATTTTCCAAAAGGGGAAATCAGCTGCAAACCGGCAATTTATCGTCTATTCCTCGGGTTCGTTCGGCCATCAACGGTTTCGGGCAGGAATATCTGTCAGCAAAAAGCTGGGCAACGCGGTCGTGCGCAATCGGGTAAAACGACTGGTCAAAGAAGCGATCGCCAGTATGGAAGAGCAGATTCCAAACGGCATCGATATGGTCATTATTGCCCGCCCGGGAACAGAATTGCTGACGTATCATTCGTTGCGCAGCTCGCTTCAGCATGCCTTGAAGCGGGCCAAAGTGCTGAAATCGCAAGCGAACCCCAACATGAATGGAGAAAACAGCAAATCATGACGAAAAAGAGGGTATAACGCGATGGCAGTCATCTTCGTCTGGTTGATTCGTTTTTATCAGCTTGTCCTATCACCATTAAAACCCCCGACATGCCGGTTTTATCCGACATGCTCGCACTATGCCTTGGAAGCAGTCCAAAAGCATGGGGCACGCAGGGGAGGGTGGCTAGCCGTTCGACGAATCGCCAAATGTCATCCGTTTCATCCTGGCGGCTTTGACCCCGTCCCGTCAGAAGAGAAAAAAGGAGGACCCGCTCATTGAAAAAGCATCTTCTTCTTATGGTCCTGTTAGGCCTGAGTGTTATGGTCTTGGCAGGCTGTAACGTACAAAATCCTCCACCAATCGGTCCTGATGCTACTGGTATTTGGGACAAGTATTTTGTGTATCCGCTCTCATGGCTGATCACAGAGAGCTCGCTGTTTCTCGGCGGTAGCTACGGTTTGGGGATTCTGGTTGCAACAATCATCATCCGGTTGATCACCCTCCCATTGATGATCAAACAGATCAAAAGCTCCAAGATGATGCAGGCACTCCAGCCTGAGCTTCAAAAAATCCGCGAAAAGTATAAGAATGAACCGCAAAAGGCACAGCAGGAGACAATGGTTCTGTTCCAAAAGAACAACGTGAACCCTCTGGCTGGTTGTCTACCGATGTTTGTTCAAATGCCGATCCTGATTGCATTTTACCATGCAATTATTCGTACGCCTGAGATTAAGGAACATACATTCCTGTGGCTCTCGCTTGGTTTGAAAGACCCGTATTATATTTTGCCAATTTTGGCCGCTATCACCACTTACTTCCAGCAGAAGATGATGGGTGCTGCCAATGCCAACAATCCACAAATGCAAATGTTGACGGTCATGATGCCCTTGATGATTTTGGCGATTGCCGTTACATTGCCTTCAGCGCTTTCACTTTACTGGGTATACGGGAACCTCTTCACGATTGTGCAAACGTACTTCCTGTACCGTGATAAAAATCCTCAAGTAGGTCCTAAGGAGGGAACCGCCAAGTGAAGAAGGTGGTGGCCACAGCAAAAACGGTTGATCTTGCTGTTCAAAAAGCCTTGACGGAACTGGGAGTTTCGCGTGACCGCGTTTCGGTTCGAATCTTGGAAGAGCCAAGCAAGGGATTGTTTGGTTTGATCGGGACCCGTGATGCAAAGGTGGAAGTGGAGTTTCACTACGATCCGCTTGCTGAAGGGAGCCGCTTCCTCGCTGATGTCTTGCAGAAAATGCAGGTGGAGGCGACGATTGAAACCCGTAAAATGGATGACGGTACGCTGTTTGATATCCAGGGCAAGAACCTGGGCGTCACGATCGGCCGCCGCGGTCAAACCTTGGACGCTTTGCAATATCTCGTAAATGTTGTCGCTAACCGCCATGCTGAAAAACACGTTCGCATCGTCCTGGATGCCGAAAATTACCGTGCTCGCCGCAAAGAAACGCTGGAGCAGCTCGCTGAGCGAATTGCCAAGAAGGCGTTGCAGATGAAACGGAATGTTCGCTTGGAGCCCATGTCTGCTGCTGAACGCAAAGTGATCCATGCTTTTTTACAAGCCCGTCCCGACGTTGTAACCTTCAGCGAGGGCGAGGAACCACATCGCTATATTGTCGTTGCACCGAAGGAAGCCTGATTGTCAGGCTTCTTTTTTTGGTCGATACGGCTCTTCCTGAAGATTGGAGGAGCCTTCTTTTCTTCCAAGAGCCCCCCGTCATGTTTTTATGGTGGAGGAATCGTTCATACTGTGGATACACTTGGTTTCTGTCCTTTGGGGTGAACATGTGTTATTCTAGTTAGTTAGAGGAATTGCAATTTTGGGGTGAAAAAAGTGGAAATGGATACCATCGCAGCGGTCGCCACTCCGATGGGAGAGGGCGGGATTGCTGTTATTCGCGTGAGCGGTACAGAATCGTTGGAGATTGTGGATAAAATTTTTCGCGGGAAGCAAAAGTTATCCACTGTGGATACACATACCATCCATTATGGCAAACTGATCGATCCACAGACGGATGAGCTTGTTGAAGAAGTGCTTGTTTCGGTGATGCGTGCACCGCGGACATTTACGCGTGAAGATGTGGTGGAAGTGAACTGTCACGGCGGCCTGGTCTCGGTGCAACGGGTGCTGGAGCTGATTTTGACCAATGGCGCCCGCTTGGCGGAGCCGGGGGAATTCACCAAACGCGCTTTTTTAAACGGAAGAATCGACTTGTCGCAGGCCGAAGCGGTCATCGATATGATTCGGGCCAAAACGGACCGCGCGATGAAGGTGGCGCTTTCGCAGGTGGAAGGGAAGCTTTCTCGCCTGATTCGTGAGCTCAGACAGAAGCTGATTGAAGCCATGGCGCATATCGAGGTAACGCTTGATTACCCGGAGCATGACGTGGAGGATTTCACGCAAAATTTGCTGCTTGGCAAGTGTGAGGAGGTCAAGCAGGAAATCGGTGTCCTGCTGCGGACAGCCAAGCAGGGGAAAATCTTGCGGGAAGGGCTGTCAACGGCCATTGTCGGGCGGCCAAACGTTGGGAAATCATCGCTCTTGAACAGTCTGGTGCAGGAAGAGAAAGCGATTGTGACGGATGTAGCTGGGACGACGCGCGATGTCATTGAGGAATATGTAAATGTGCGGGGCGTACCGCTCAGGCTGATCGATACAGCCGGGATTCGTGAGACAGAGGATATCGTCGAGCGGATCGGCGTGGAGAAGTCACGCAAGCTGCTGCAGCAGGCGGATTTGATCCTGATTGTCTTGAACTACAATGAACCGTTGGCACCGGATGATTATGCCATTTTTGAGGCGGCGGCGGGATTGCCGGTCATTTTGATCATCAACAAGTTTGATTTGCCGCAAAAAATAGATCTGGAAGAGGTCAAGCGTCACTTCCCGGATCAGCCATTGGTCATGACGTCGGCGCTGCAGGATCGCGGCATCGATTTGCTGGAAGAAGCGATTGCCAAAATCTTTTTCAGCGGTCGGGCGGAGCAGTCTGATATGACGTATGTTAGCAATGCCCGTCACATTCATTTGCTGCGGATGGCTGAGACGGCGATTGATGAGGCGATTGTCGCCATTGAGGACCGCATGCCGGTCGACATGGTCCAAATCGATATCAAAAAAGCGTGGGAGCTTCTTGGAGAAGTTATTGGCGATAGTGTCGCTGACGATTTGATTGACCAGATTTTCTCGCAGTTTTGTCTGGGGAAATAGGAGGATAGCACAATGAATACGAGTTATGATGCAGGGCAATTTGATG
>JBLNEJ010000081.1:0-10630 GCA_050262535.1 Clostridia bacterium | reverse complement strand
CCGATTATCAGGAAAAGGTGATGACCGCGTTCCTCTCCATTTCCCGGAGAATCCCGACGGAGCAGGCTGCCCGTCTACGAGAGGCGCTTGCCACCGGCGATTACCGGACCGTAATCACGTTGCTGCTCGTTCACTATTACGATCCGCGCTACAATAACAAAACAGCGAGCTATGCAAACAATTTCATCGAAATCGATGCGACCGATCTGGCGCGCGCTGAAGAAAGCGTACGTGCCTGTCTGCCGTTATAGAGTAATGATCAATCCAAAAGAGAAACGAAAGGGAGATGAGTCGATTGTTGGATCCACGAATTACGAAGCTTGCCACTAACCTGATCAATTACTCTGTACGACTGAAAGAAAAAGAGAGCGTCTTGATTGAGGTTCGCGGGGACGGGCACATTCTCGCCCGCGAGCTGGTCAAACAAGCCTATGCGGTAGGCGCCTATCCGTATGTCCGCTTTATTCATCCGGAAATTCAGCGGGAAATTCTCATGGGAACCTCCGAGGAGCGCACTGCGAACGTCTGCAGATGGGAAGAAAAGATGATGAGCGAGATCGACGCCTATATCGTCATCAACGGAGCGACGAATGACAGCGAGACGTCCGATGTGCCGGTCGAGAAGCGCCGGATTCATCAGGTCGGCATGCGCAAAATCATGGACCCGGTGACAAACACGAAGCGCTGGACGCTGCTGAACTACCCGACACCAGCCATGGCGCAAAATGCGGGCAAGCCAACCGCCGTCTTCGAAGATTTCTATTTTGACGTTTGCTCGCTCGACTACGCCAAGATGGAGAAAGCGTTTGAACCGCTGAAAGCGTTGATGGAGCGCACGGATAAGGTCCGCATCGTCGGTCCGGGAACCGACCTGAGCTTCTCCATCAAGGGTATTCCGGCGATCATTTGCGCAGGCGAATACAACATTCCGGACGGGGAAATTTATACGGCGCCGGTGCGTGACTCGGTCAACGGAACCATTACCCACAACGCACCGACTGTCTATATGGGCACCAAGTTCGAAAATATCAAGCTCACCTTTGAACAAGGCAAAATTATTGAAGCAACCGGAAGCGACACCAAACGTCTGAACGAGATTCTCGATTCCGATGAGGGCGCACGCTACATCGGCGAATTTGCCATTGCGGTGAATCCGTACATCCTGCAACCGATGGGTGACATCCTGTTTGATGAGAAAATCGCCGGAAGCTTCCACTTCACGCCGGGTCAAGCCTATGAAAGTGCGGACAATGGCAATCGCAGTGTCGTGCATTGGGACATGGTAAACATTCAGCGCGCCGATTATGGCGGCGGCGAAATCTGGTTCGACGATGTGCTGATTCGCAAGGACGGCTTGTTTGTACTCCCCGAGCTGCAAGCGCTGAACCCTGACAACCTGAAAAACTAGTGTTTTGCCCCTCGATTCGCTACAATGGGAAAAAATGAGCGGATGCGAGGGGTTTTTTTGTGAGTCAGAACAGATGGCTGGAATATACGGTGACGGAACAGGATACAGAAATGACGGTGGAGCAGGTCATCCGGGAAAAAATGATGGTGTCCGGACGCATGCTTCAGCGTTTGACGCGCAGCAAAGGGATTCAGCTTAACCGGAAAACCCCGTTTTTGGGACGCAAGGTAAAGACAGGAGACAAAATCTCGGTGCGTGTCGCTGACCGGCCGGAACATCCGGAGGGTAAAGGGGTGTCGGGACCGCGAACGGTCGATGCCGAATTGCCTAAACCGGATATTTTATACGAGGATGACCTGTTTGTCATCGTGAACAAACCGGCCGGAATGATGGTGCACCCGGTCAACGCAGAACAGACGGCCACCTTGGTTCACGCGCTTGCTGCCTATTGGACCGGGCAAGGAGAGACAGCTGTTCCACATCCGGTCCATCGGCTGGACAAGGAAACATCAGGTGCCGTGCTCATCGCCAAAAGCAGCTATGCACACCAGCTGGCAGACCGCCTGCTGCGTGAAAACAAGATCAGTCGGGAATACATTGCCGTGCTGACCGGGAGTTTGGAGCAGGAGGAGGGCACGATCGAGGTGCCGATTGCCCGCGACCCGTTTCACAAGGTGCGCCGCCGGGTAAGCAAAAACGGCGGTGAACGAGCCGTTACCCATTATCGCGTGCTGGCCCGCTCTGCTGACCTGGCAAAGACACTGGTACAGGTATGGCTGGAGACCGGACGGACGCATCAGATTCGCGTCCATTTTGCCCATCTCGGCCATCCGTTGGTCGGTGATACGCTGTATGGCGGTAAACGGCATGTACAGCTTGCACAAGCGCTGCATGCTCATCGGCTGTCTTTTTCCCATCCGGTGAGCGGTCAGGTGGTAGCCGTACAGGCGGATGCCCCGGAGGCGATGAAGACGCTGTTGCAAACCGAATTTCCTTCAGCTTGAACGAGGGGCGATCCGTACGAAACCTAACGTTAAGATAAAAGGAGCCGTCTTTGGAGAATGCATCATTTGATGCGACATCTCCAAAGGCGGCTTTTTTTGGTCGATAGGAATTATTCCTGTCGACATAAGTGCAACTGAGGCTGCGCCAAAAGGCTTGACGCAGCCAAGTTTTCTAAGCGAGTTCGATCAGAAAGCAGGGAATGGTAAAAAATTCTTGAGAAATACGCATGCAAGTATTTACATGCATGCAGGGCTGGAATATAATCAAAATGTTTCCAAACGATAAATGCAAGCAACCACTTGCTTGTTTATTTGAATAAAGAGGGGGAATCGTGACACGATGAGTGATGATAGCAAGCAGCATACGGAAGGGAAGGGAACGGAGCAGGAAACGCGAGAGCGCGTTCTCGCCGCTGCAAAGCAGCTAATGGCGGAAAAAGGCTACAAGGGCGCAACAACACGCAAGATTGCCGAACTGGCTGGTGTGAATGAGGTAACCATTTTCCGGCATTTCAAAAACAAAGAGGGTCTGCTTGATGCAGCGCTGGAAGAAATGACAGCCATCCGGCCGATCATGGAGAAGGCCGTCCGCGATTTGAACGGTGATATCGAAGAGCTGCTCGTATCCTACGCCGTACATTATTACCAGCTGCTGATCGAGCGAAAGGACAGCTTCATCATCTGCATGTTCGAGGCGCGTGATCGCCCGGAATTGGCCCAGATGTTCAGCCGCATTCCGGAAACAGCGGGAATCGTCCTGATGGAGACGTTGGAAAAGCTGCATGCACAGGGGCGGATCAAGAAAAAGGAATTCGGTGTCGCAGCCTACATGTTTCTTTCCAGCGTATTTATGGAGTTTATCGCGACGCATCACGTCGGCATAGAGACCTGTCCCTTGGGGGAGAACGAGCACGAGTTGTTTCGGCAGGGCGCCAATATTTTGATGAATGGATTGAAGCAGGAATCATAACTACATAAAGGAATGGAGCGAATCAGGCAATGAAGAAAAAGTGGGTTTCCGCTTTGTTGATAACCGGGTTGATTATGACAACGGCAGCGTGCAGCTCAAAGGAGGAAACGGCTGTTCAACAGCAGGCAGGGGAAACAAAGCATGTCGAGGCCATCGCCGTCAAAGCGCAAAGCGCCTCACGTACAAGCGAGCTTTCCGCCACATTGCAGCCGTTGGATGAGACCGTGGTGTCCTTCGAGGTAGGCGGGCGCGTGACAAAGCTCGGCAAAGAAGAAGGAGACACGGTCAAGGCAGGGGAAGTGCTCGCCCAACTGGACGCTAAGGATTATTCGTTGCAGGTGGCGATTGCAGACACAGCTGTCCAACAAACAGGCGCCATTTTGCAAAAGGTCAACAACGGTGCGCGCGACGAGGAAGTCGTCCAGTCGAAGCTGATTTTGGAAAAAGCAACGATCGGATACCAAAAAGCGTTGGACGATTTCAAAAAGTACGAACGGCTGTACCAGGAAAAGGCGATTTCCCAAAACGATTACGAGAACGCCCAGGATGCCCTGAAGCTAGCAGAGAAGGACCTGGAGAACGCCAAGCAGTCGTATTCTCTCACGGTGCAGGGGGCCCGTCCGGAAGATAAAGAGGCGCAGCGCTCCACATACAATCAAGCGGTTGTAGCCAAGCAGCAGGCAGCCCAAACGCTTTCCAAAACACAGCTGGTTTCCCCGATTCAAGGGACGATTTTGGGCAAACTCGGTTCTGTCGGCCAACTGGTCGGAACAGGTACACCTGTGTATCGGATCGGTAACATCGATACGTTGAAAACCGTGCTGCCGGTGCCTGATTACGAGATACACGCATGGAAGGTGGGAGATATTGTCCAGGTTTCCTTGTATGATCAAAACCGTGAAGCCAAGGTAAGCAAGATTTTCCCGGCGACCAACCAAAGCACCGGAACGATCGGCGTCGAAATCACCATCGCCAATCCGAAGCGCGACTGGTTTGCGGGGCAAGTGATCAAGGCAAGCAAAACGATTGAAGGGAAACAAGGAATATTCGTTCCCGCTGAGGCGGTCATCAGCCAGGGAGAAGCCCAACCGTATGTGTTTGTCGCTTCAGGAGACAAGGCGGTCAAGACGCCGGTCACCATCGGTGAATTGCTCAACAACAAGCTGGAGATCGTCTCAGGGCTGAAAGAAGGCGACCAGCTCATCGTGAAAGGAGCAGACCGGCTGTTTGACGGCGACGTGATCCAACTGACAGGAGGGGCGAAGCAGTGATCGGATACATTGTCAAAAAGCGCAAAATCACACTGCTTTTCTCCGCCATGGTCATCATGGTCGGCTTCATGAGCTTTTTTCAGCTGCCCAAGCAGGAATTTCCCGATGTCGTCATCAATATGGCGACGGTCACAACGATTCTACCCGGTGCTACCCCGGAAAAGGTGGAGCAAACCGTTACCAAGAAGCTGGAGGAGCGTATCAACGAGCTGCAAGGGTTAAAGTACGTCCAGTCCACCTCCAGTCTCGGCGTCTCCCACATCATCATCGAAACAAAGGGAGACGTCGATCCGAAGCAAACCTTTGATGAGCTGCGCAAAAAGGTAAAGGATGCGGAAGCGGATTTGCCTGCTGACGCCAAGCAGCCCATCATCAACGACGATTTGAACCGTACGTTCGTGCAATCGATTGCGATTTACGCGGATTCACGCGAGCAGGTGTACAGCTTGCGCGATCTGCTCAAGACATGGAAGGATCAGCTGCGGACCATTCCCAATGTGTCGGATGTTTCGATAGACGGATTGCCGGAAGAAGAGGTGCGCATCGATGTCGATACACAAAAGCTGCAAAACTATGGCCTGACATGGGGTCAGGTAATGGCAGCGGTCAAAACCGAGAACGAAAAAATTCCTCTCGGCGACCTGACCGTCAGCGACCGTACCTATCAGCTGAAGCTGAACGAAACACGCAGCGCCGAAGAGCTGAACAACATCATTATTTCCCGCACGCCGGAAGGCTTTCCCGTCTATTTAAAGGATATCGGAAACGTCTCCCTTACGACAGAGCAGGTGAAAACGTACTCTTATTTCAACGGAAAGCCGTCTGTTTCGCTCAGTATCAATGCGGAGATGGGAAGCGATGTGCCCGGCTTGCAAAAGCGTGTCGACGAAATGATGGCGACGCTGGAAAAATCACTGCCAACCTGGGCGAAAAAAGAGTCGATCTATTCGCAGGATGAGCGGGTAAACGAACTGTTCAGCGATCTGCTGCGGGAAATGACATTTGCGATTTTGGCTGTGCTCCTTATTTGTACGCTGGGATTGAATTTGGTTACGTCCTTTGTTGTGGCCTTGGCTATTCCGATTTCGATTGCGGTTGGGCTGATCTTTTTGCCGCCGCTGGGCATTACGCTCAATTTCATCTCGATTGGAGCGCTCATTATTGTACTGGGGATTCTGGTCGATGATGCGGTGGTCGTCAACGACAATATCGAGCGCAGGCTGTCCGTTCTGCGTGAGAAGCCGATTGTTGCAGCCGTAAATGGCTCCAAGGAAGTATCCATCTCGATTCTGACCGCTACCTTGGCGACGATTGCCTCCTTTGCGCCATTGATGTTTTTGAGCGGGAATACGGGGCAGTTCATTCGACCGCTTCCCGTCATTATTTCCCTAACGATGCTGGCCTCAATGGTCATGTCGCTGACGATCATTCCGATTTTCCGCGAGTGGCATGAACGGCGCAGCAAAAAGAGCGTGGATGCCTACCGAAAGCCAGCCGGTTTGCTCGGAAAGCAATTCCATCAGCTCACCAAATGGTACGCTTCCAGGCTGATGCCCAAAATGCTCAAACGTCCGTTGCTGACCGGGGTGGTCGGGGTGCTGATCGGGACGAGTGCATACGGTTTGATTCCGCTGACGCCGATTCAGCTGTTCCCTCCTTCCGATCAGGCGATTTTTCTCGTGAATGTCCGCTTGCCTGTCGGTAGCAGTGTGGAACGAACCGATCGTGTCGTCAAGGATGTGTCTGAGTGGATTCAGCAGCAGAAGGGAATTACGAGTGTGGCGGCCTACTCCGGTTCAAGCGCCCCGAAAATGTTCAGCGGCGATACCGATGCCGGAAGCGGTGTTACGGTCGGACAGCTGATCGTAAAATATGACTCGCATCAAACAGGTCCTTCCGATATGATTGAACCATGGCGGGAGCAATTCAAGGGCCTTTTCCCGGAAGCAAGCATCATTCCGGTTCAGCTGGAATCGGGGCCGCCCGTCGGCAAGCCGATTGCCGTGCGCATCTACGGAGAAAGTATTGATGAGCTTCGCAGCATTTCCAAGCAATTAAAGGAAAAAATCGCGAAGGTTCCCGGGGCCATTGACATTCAGGATGACATGGGAATCGAGCGCTATACGCTGGAGTTTGCAGTCAACCGCGATTTGATGCAGCAGAAGCTGGTCAATTACACGGAGCTGTCTCGCACGCTGCGCCTGGTCAGCGAAGGGATTGAATTCAGCGAGTTCGACACCGGGAACGATTTGTTGGACATGAAAATGTACGTGGCGAAAACGGACGATGATCCCAACGTCATTTTTCAGCGGCTGACCGTGACAAACGCGATGGGACAACAAATTCCGTTGTCACAGCTGACACAGGTAAAACCGACGTTCAGCATTCAAAAAATCCAGCATCGCGATTTGTCCCGTGCGGTGACCATCTATGGTGATGTCAGAGGGCGGACGGCAACCGAGGTCATGAACGAGATCACCCCGATGGTCAAAGCACTCGAATTGCCGGAAGGCTACCGATTCGAGATCGGCGGGGAAACTTCCGAACAGACCGATATTTTCCTCGATATGGGGAAACTGTCGATCATCGTGGTGTTCCTGATCTTGATTTTGATTGCCATGCAGTTTTATTCACTGAGCATGCCGCTTCTGGTCATGAGTACGATTTATCTCGCATTTGCGGGAAGTTTGATCGGCTTGTTCATCACGCAGACACCGCTAGGCTTCATGACGATGATGGGCGTTATTTCGCTCTCGGGGATCGTTGTCCGAAACGGAATTGTGCTTATCGAGTTCATTGAAGAGACAAGGCACGCCGGAGTGGAGCTGAAGCAGGCGGTTATTCAGGCGGGTGAGGCACGCTTGCGCCCGATCCTCTTGACTTCGATGACCGCTGTTGCCGGGCTTACCCCGTTGGCCATTACGGGTGATGTGCTGTTCAAGCCGTTGGCGGTTACGATTATTTTCGGTTTGCTGTTCTCGACGATGCTGACTTTGATCGTTGTACCGGCATTCTATCTGGTATTGGCGAATCGCAAGAACAAGCGACTGGCGAAAAAAGCGGCAAAGCACCCGGAGCTGCACGCTACACATGTTGAAGGATAAATGATGGATAGATGAGGCCCTGTGTCGATGTCAGGCAGCATACCGCTGACAGCAGGGCCTCTTGATAACGATTTGGCAAGGAGGGTGGAGCTGGTTGTTTACGGAGCCGGAACGATTGACGGAGGAAAAAGTGTTTAAAGACCCGGTGCACCGCTATGTCCATGTCCGGGAAAAACTGATTTGGGATCTGATCGACTCACCGGAGTTCCAGCGTCTCCGCCGCATTCGACAGCTGGGAACGAGCTATCTCACGTTTCACGGCGGGGAGCACAGCCGGTTTAACCACTCGCTGGGTGTGTATGAAATCATGCGCCGCATCCTGGAAACGTTCGAAGGACGCATCAAGCTGACCCGTGAGGAAGAGCTGCTCTGCCTGTGTGCTGCTTTGCTGCACGATGTCGGGCACGGTCCGTTTTCTCATTCCTTTGAAAAGGTATTCCGCTTTCACCACGAAGAGTGGACGTACAAGATTTTGACGGGCAATACCGGAATCAACCGGATTTTGCGCACTGTCAGCCCGCAATTTCCGCAGAAGGTAGCAGAGGTCATCGCCAAAACGTACGACAACAGGCTGATCATCAGTCTCGTCTCCAGTCAGATCGATGCGGACCGGATGGATTATTTGCTGCGCGATGCGTATTATACCGGTGTGAATTACGGCAATTTTGATATCGAACGGATCCTGCGGGTCATGCGTCCGCACGAAGAGGGAATCGTATTCAAATACAGCGGCATGCATGCGGTTGAGGATTACATCATGTCCCGCTACCAAATGTATTGGCAAATTTATTTCCACCCGGTAACACGCAGCGCGGAAGTGGTATTGAACAAGATTTTTCAACGAGCCAAACAGTTGTATATCGAGGGATTTCCCTTCCAGCGTGAGCCAATTGATCTGTATCCGTTCTTCCAGGAAAATATTGCGCTGGAGGATTATTTGGCGCTGGATGAATCGGTCGCCTTTTTCTACATGCACCAGTGGAGCAAGGATACGGACCCGATTCTGTCCGATCTGTGCAACCGTTTTCTTAACAGGAATTTGTTCCAGTACGTCGAATGTAATCCAAGGGATTATCGGCGTTTGAAAGAGCTGAAGCAGCTCTTTTCGGAAGCGGGAATCGACCCATCCTATTATCTGGAGGTTGACTCCATCTCCGATCTTTCTTATGATTTTTATCGCCCCGGCAAAGAGGAGGAGCGCATTCCGATCATGCTCCTGATGCCGTCAGGTGAGGTGGCCGAGCTGTCCACCAAATCGGAAATTGTGGAATCGATTAGCGGCAAGCGCCGTTTCGACTATAAATTGTTTTTCCCGGCGGACAAGCTGGAGGGTTTGCCACAGGGAATTGCCGATCAGATACGAATTCGTCTAGGAGTGATGGAGGATGCTTAACGGCCACGCCAAAATTTTGCGGCTCATTGAGATCGCCGGTGAGGTGAGCGGACGAAAGAAGCTTCACAAAATGGTCTATATCGCCAAAAAGCTGAACATCGATTTCGATGACCGCTTCCAGTTTCATATGTACGGGCCGTACTCCGAGGAACTGACGCTGCGCGTGGACGAGCTGTGCAATCTGGGACTCCTTGATGAACAGATGGAAAGCAAGGGAGCCATTCAGAAGTATCGATACATACTCAATGAGGAAGGAATTGACTTTTTGCGCTTTCAGGAAGTGGATCTTGGCAACGGCGAGGCAATGATCCGCCGGATGAACGAGGAAAATTCCCGCTTTCTCGAGCTGGTCTCAACGATGATGTATTTTGACGCCTTACCCTATGAGGAAATGAAGGAGAAGGTCTTTACGCTCAAAAGCAAGCAACGCTATACCGAAGAGGAAGTGCTGAAGGGGTTGGCGTTTGTGGATGAGCTGAGGGGACTTTGTCATTAATTCAGGTTTGATAATAGGACTGTGTTGTGGACACCTGCTGTTGAAGCGGGTGTTTTTTTTGTCCCATTGAGGTGGTAGATAATGGAGGAAAATTTTTGATGAGGAAGGGATGACACAGCAGATGTATAAGGTGATTGCGGGCATTCATGCCAATCGCAGATGGATTGTTGTTGCATTGATTTGCTTTTTTTCATTTGTCGGGGGACTGCTGGCCAGCAAGGCGGAGGAAGTGGTGGAAATCAGAGGACTTTGGCAACAAACCGATATGGAATGGGCCCGGGAAAACAATCTTGTGGAAAGCGGAATGGATGAGACGAAGGCGATTACCCAGGCCGAGTTCCTGAAGATGCTGATCGTGGCATACGCCCCCAAAGAGGAAGGCTTCATCGTGCCGCCCGGTGCGGAAAATCACTGGGCTGCCGGGTTCTATGCAACCGCCAAGAAGGAAGGCATTATCGGATGCTCCTGCATCATCAAGCCTGACAGTACGATTACGATGAAGGAGGCCGTAGATTTTGTTGTGCAGGCCATTACCCATTCGGAGCATGGGAAAAGCTTGGGGCAGGAAGAGGTGAGGGAACGATTGGCTGGAAAAAATAAGGGGGAAAGTCAAATAACTGTAAAGGAATCTGCCGGGTTGATAAGGAAAATGGAGGAAATGAGAAAAGGGATAAGTTGAAGGTGGGGGTAATGTGATGAAAAAGTGTGTAAATGCTGTCGTATGGGGATTATTGTCTTTTGGTCTTGTGAGCCTGCCGATGGCTCCCGTTGGTGCGGCTGGACAAGTCGTCGTACAGGGAGTTTCCGATTATGAAAATCATCAGTATAAGGCTGATATTGATTGGGCGTTGAAAAATGGAATCATGGGGAAATTCCCCGATGGATTCAAGCCGGATGAACCCGTGACGCAGGCTCATTTTCTTGGGGCATTTGCCAATTTGTATAAATTGAAGGAAGCGACCCCGATGCCGGAGATGGGCAACC
>JBLNEJ010000080.1:0-2946 GCA_050262535.1 Clostridia bacterium | reverse complement strand
GTCGACCATTTCCAAAAAAATCAAAGAATACCGCTCCCGATAAGAAGGTGAACCCATGTCTTACGTGACAATCGCCATCGCCCAAATCCGTACCAAGCTGTACGACAAGAAATCCAATACGAATCGTGCGCTCACGATCATGCGCGAGTGCAAGGAAAAGGGCGTTGACTATTTGCTGTTCCCGGAAATGTATTTGACCGGCTACTACATTTTTGACCAAATTCCTGCCTTAGCAGAGTCTCAGGACGGCCCGCATATTCGCATGATCCGGGAAGAGGCCGCCCGCTTGGGGATCGGTGTGATTTTCGGTTTTCCTGAATCAGCCGGCAACAGGTATTACAATTCGGCCGCCTTTATCGACAAGGACGGCCAGATCACCGGCGTCTATCGCAAAGTTCATCTGTTTGACCAAGAGGTTGGCATTTATTCCCCTGGGGAAGAATTTCCTGTGTTTCGCACCGAACTGGGCAACTTTGCTCTGAAGATGACGTTCGACACCGGCTTCCCCGAGCTTACCCGCCTGTATGCCCTGCAAGGAGCCCACATCGTGCTCGGGCTGCATGCCCATCACGTTCCGTATCAGTCGTATCATGAGCTTATGCTGCGTGTCCGGGCGATGGAAAACCAGATTTTTATCGCGGTCGCTAACAAGGTCGGGCTGGAAAAAAACAACCTGTTCTTCGGCGAAAGCTCGGTGATTACCCCGAATGGCGAGCATTTGTACAAAGGCGGAAACAACGAAGAGATTCATATCCAAACGATTGATTTAGCAGACGTTCAGCGGGAGCGGGACCGGACGCTGATGAAGTATTTGGATAATCGCCGGCCAGAAACGTATCGAAAAATCACAACGTATTAAACGAAAAAAGCCGATCAGTACGTTCAAGCAACGTACCGATCGGCTTTGTCTTTATTAATTCTTGACTTCCCACTCCTGCTGCAATCCGCTGAATGCTGTTGCACGCAGCGTGATTTTTCCTGTAACGGTCGCAGGCAGCTTGATCTCAAAACGGTTCTCTTCCCAGGTGGCGTAGAAATGCTCGCCCTCTTCGGTGACTGCTTCCATGTTAGCAATCAGCGTGCGGTCAAAAACCGTGCCGTTCAGCTTGTTTTTCTCCAGCTGTACATCCTCTGGATCAAACAGTTGAAGCGGGAGGGTGATCACTTGTTCTTCTTTTGCATCTGAGCTTACTCGCAATTCGATCGATTGCGGCAGCTCCCCTTTCCATTTGAGCGTGCGCTGAAAGCTGAAGCTTTGTCCGTCTTTGTCCATCTTGGCTTTATAGCTAGCCTTTCCTACTTTGACGGTAACACCCAGCCCATCTTCCTCCAGCAGCTTGCCCTTGACGACAAGCTTGAATTGGGAGCCCGTGCGATTCGGCGTAAACGAAACCGTGATGTCTCGCTCATCGACCCATTTGTGCTCATATACGCGAACGAGAATCGCCGTTTCCATTCCTTTGTAGGAGGCGATAATTCGGGTCGTTCCCGCTTTCTTCGCCCGAACGATTCCTTTGGCGGACACAGACGCAATCTTGCTGTCTTCGCTCTTCCAGACAACTTCATCTGTCACATCGCGCTTCGTTTCATATCCAAAGAAGGCATCGATATGGAGCGACTCGGTTTCTTTTGGACTCATCACAAGCATCAGCGGGTCTGCAAGCAAGGCAATCGGCTTTCCGGCTTTCACCGTAATCCTGCTTGTCGCCTTCACCTTGCCGTCCGGCGTAGAAACGGTGATGGTAGCGGTTCCTTTGCCATTCGGCACCACTTTTCCGTTTTGGTCAACCGATGCGATTTTGGGATTGCTGGAAGTCCATTGGAGCGCGACTTCTTGCGCTTCCGCAGGGTACACAGTCGCGGTAAGAACAAGCGGGCGATCTCCTTCCGTCATCGTTACGCGTGTTTTGTCCAAAACGATCTTCTCGATTGGCACGTTCTGACTGCCTGTTACAATCGTATACGTTTTTTGCGTCCCATCCATCGCCGTAACCGTTACATCGATCCGTATCTGGTCACGTTCAAGCTTGATTGGCTGCGATGCATGACCGCTCATCACCGGGGTTCCATTTACTTTTACCGTGGCCGCCCAGTGAGCTGTTGTCGGCGTGACCGTGATTTCGGTTACACCTTGATCCAGCACAAGCTTGTAGTCCGTGCGTTCAGCAGAGAAGGAAGGCTCCAGTGTACCACCCGCTATGCGCAATGCACTCAAATTGGCATCGTTGCTCGTAATCGGCGGTGGAAGCGAGGTGATCGAGATTGTGACCGTCGCTGCAGTAGAATCCAGTGCGCCATCATTCACTTTATAGGTGAACGTATCCTTTCCGCGTTCATTTCGATTCGGCTTGTAGGTGAACTCTCCAGTGTTCGGATCTAGCGTCAGCGTTCCTTTTGACGGCTGGATCACCACCGCAAACGTCAAGCTGTCTCCTTCTACATCAGAAGCATCCAGTCTGCCTTGCTTTTGTTGCCCTTCCGTTACGGTCAACATAGCATTTTGCGCAACTGGCGCATCATTCACCGGATTGACATCAAAACTGAAGGTCGCCGCTGTTGCCGAATAGGCTGTTCCATCAAATCCGAGCCATTCTACGCTGTCGGTACCGTTCCAATCCTGCTCAGGCAAGAAGGTCAGCTTGGCAAGCTCCGTCACCGGAATCTCCTGCCCTGTCTTTACAGCCGCGCCATCGAGGTGCAGTGTGCCGTTTGCTGGCAAGCGAACGATTTTCACGCTTCTCAGCAAGTCGTTGTCTGCATCCGCATAAACGCCCGTAAAGTCAGCTGCCTCCAGCTGCAGAACGGTATCCTCTGCTCCTGCCTTCGTTTTGTTTCCAACCGTCGGCAGATCGTTAACCGCGACAATCGTCACGCTCATCGTCGCGATATTTGCGGAATAGGCGTTGCCATCGTTTCCTTTCCAGGTGAAGCTGTCAGCGCCGTACC
>JBLNEJ010000079.1:0-3782 GCA_050262535.1 Clostridia bacterium | reverse complement strand
GCGCTACCGGGCTGCGCCACATCCCGACGTCTACGGAAAAGTATAGCCAATTGGTCGATAAAAGTCAATATGTACCTGACATTCCTTTTGTGTAAGTGAAAAAGAAGGGACATCCCTCATGACTGGACATACCTTCTTTTTCATCCGGCAAGCCGGCTGACACGCCTGCTGCTACTCTTTAATCAAATTCAAAACTTCCGCACGTGCTACAGCGTCTTGCTGGTAAATTCCCCGTGCCGCTGAAGTGACTGTTTTTGCTCCGGGCTTTTTCACCCCGCGCATCGTCATGCACATGTGCTCTGCCTCGACAACTACAAGCACTCCTTGAGGTTCGAGCTTTTTCATGATCGCATCGGCAACTGTGGAGGTGATTCGCTCCTGCAGCTGCGGACGTCTTGCTACTGCCTCAAGCGCGCGTGCGAGCTTGCTCAAACCGACCACTCGGCCACCTTTTGGCAAATAGGCAATGTGCGCTTTTCCATAGAAGGGCACCAGATGATGCTCGCACATGGAATAGAACGGAATATCTTTTACCAAAACGAGTTCTTCGTGATTTTCACTAAAAATCGTTTCGAAATAATGCTCTTCATCTACGCGCAAGCCCTCAAAGGCCTCTTCATACATTTTGGCCACACGCTTTGGTGTATCAAGCAAGCCTTCGCGATCCGGATTTTCGCCGACCGCTTCCAAAATCATGCGAACCGCTTGTTTAATTTTTTCATGATCTACACTCATGATTCTACCTCCCTAAACTCCCAACCAGGCACCTTTCTTCTGCTACGCTTGTCGAACATGCCCATCTTACCATACCCCACCAAAAAAAAGCAAAGTTTAAGACTTGTCGAATGACAGTGAAAAAGCGTCCGAATGAATCCGGACGCTTTTTGTTGTATGTAGCAAGTTTTTGCTTTGAGTGTAGGAACGTCGATTACTTAATGGAGTCCTTCAACTGCTTGCCAGGTTTGAATGCTGGAATCTTGCTGGAAGCAATTTCGATTTCCTCACCAGTTTGCGGGTTGCGACCTTTACGAGCCGCACGCTCACGAACTTCGAAGTTACCGAAACCGATCAGTTGAACTTTGTCTCCCTCTTTCAACGCGTCTGCAATCGCATCGAGAACGGCATCAACCGCTTTCGTAGCGTCTTTCTTAGTGAGTTCAGTGGTTTCTGCAACCTTTGCGATCAATTCTGTTTTATTCATTTCTTGTTCACCTCCCCTCAAAGGAATGTGTATGGTATTACCTGTGTTTACAGAAAATGCGGTTCTTATACGCATCATACGTGGTTTTTCGCGTTCTGACAAGCTTATAGTAATACACCGTACTGGTAAATTCAAGCCTTTTCATGCTTTGTTCCGCCCAAAAAACACAAAAAAGGACTCCAGTTACGGAGCCTTTTTTAATTCAAGCCGAAATCGCATGACCATTGTCTCAGAGGATGATGGCAATTAACCCGCCAGAACCTTCATTGATAATCCTTCCCAGCGTTTCTTGCAGCTTGTATCGGGCGTTGTCAGGCATCATGGTGATCTTCGCCTGGATGCCCTCGCGCACGATCGAATGGAGGGAGCGCCCGAAAATATCGGAGTTCCAGATCGCGAGCGGGTCTTTGTCAAAGTCTTGCATCAAATAGCGCACAAGCTCTTCCGATTGCTTTTCCGTACCAATGATGGGGGCAAATTCTGACTCAACGTCAACACGGATCATGTGGATCGACGGTGCGGTCGCCTTTAGTCGTACACCGAAGCGTGGGCCTTGACGAATCATTTCCGGCTCGTCGAGCGTCATTTCATGCATGGATGGTGCTGCTATTCCATAGCCCGTGCTGCGCACCATGTGCAACGCTTCTGCAACCTGATCATACTCGCGCTTCGCATGGGCAAACTCCTGCATGATCTTAAGCAAATGATCTTTGCCGCGGATTTCGACACCGACGATCTCCATCAAAATCCGATCATACAAGTCGTCAGGAGCAAACAAATCGATTTCCGCAATCCCTTGCCCCATATTCATGCCGGCCAAGGCCGCTTTGTCAACGAATTCGTACTCACCAAACAGCCCAACCACTCTGTCTACATCCCGTAACCGACGGATATCCTTTACCGTGTCCCGGACCGCTTCCTCGTAGTTTTGGCGCAGCCAGTGACCGTTCTCAAGCACCATGACCCAGCTTGGCAAATTCACGTTTACCTCATGAACCGGGAATTCGAAGAGCACTTCACGCAGCAGAAGCAGTACTTCTTGCTCGGACATATGATCAACGGACAAGGCGACCACGGGAACGTCGTACTTTTCTTGCAGCTCCATCCGCAAGGCTTGTGCTTCCTCTGAGCGCGGACGAGTGGAGTTGACCAGGATGACGAACGGTTTACCGACTTCCTTCAGTTCGGATACGACCCGTTCTTCGGCCTGAATGTATCCACTACGGGGGATCTCGGCGATCGTACCGTCTGTGGTGACGACGATCCCGATCGTTGAGTGCTCCTGGATTACTTTTCGCGTGCCAAGCTCTGCCGCTTCTTCAAACGGTACTGGCTCCTCGTACCAAGGGGTATTCACCATCCGCGGCCCATTCTCGTCCTCAAACCCTTTCGCACCCGTTACCGTATATCCAACGCAGTCAACGAGGCGAACGTTAATGCTCAATCCTTCTGCGACGCTAATTTGGACAGCCTGGTTCGGTACGAATTTGGGTTCCGTTGTCATGATGGTTTTGCCGGACGCGCTTTGCGGCAGTTCGTCTGTTGCGCGAACCCTTTCCGCTTCCGATGCGATATTCGGGATGACTACCTGTTCCATAAAGCGTTTGATAAAGGTAGACTTCCCTGTACGGACCGGTCCGACGACGCCCAAATAGATGTCGCCACCCGTACGTTCTGCAATGTCTTTAAAGATGTCGATACGTTCCACCTTCGATGACCTCCTTCTAATTGTCTATTTTACTCTATGAGCTTTTTTTGGAATTATCCCTCTCTTTGTGGAAAAGGAGAGATTTGCACACTAGAATCTTGGACAATAACAATATATGTGCGTTTGAAAAAGATAGAACCACAATCATTCGGATTTCTCGTTGCGCATGTGGTAATGAGGGTACGTTGTAATAAAAAAACGATCCCCGTGTTCGAGGGATCGTTTTTACACTATTGCAGGTGAAGAAGAACTGGCTCACCATTTTCCATTGTATACGGGAACGATTTGATTGGCACAAACAAGGATTCCCGCGATAAAATGTAGCGTGGGTCCGTATTTTCCGGTACCGTTGCCTTTGTACTGCGCAAGATACCGGCAATATCGGGCGCATAATCAATGCCTACTTCCCCTTTTCCGTTCATCACAAGCGTCAATAGCGATTGGGACACTTGACTTGGCACCTGCACCTCTTTCATGTGGATGGCGGCAAAGTCGATCTGGAAGTAACCATTGCCAATGTCCTGTTTGCCCGGAATCTTGCCGTTGTTGCTGATGTAGCGGTTTACCGCCTGCTGCACGTCCGCAACCTGGCTGACCAGCCCGAGATTGATCAGTCGTACGGTGGGCTTCGTTTCCACGTCGATCAATACATATTTGTAAATGCCTCCTTTTTCAAAGGCATTGGCAGGAATATCCGGGATGTATTTGGGCATAAGCTTCGCGAAGTCGATCTCGTATTTTTCAAAAATGGGTGTAGCCAACGGTTTTGTTACAATCGGCAAAACGGAAGTATCCTTTTGGAATTGCTCGATCGCTTTCTGCGTCGCCTCCAGATAAAACGTGTTGGGAACCTGGTTTTCTGCTCTGCGTTCC
>JBLNEJ010000078.1:0-4349 GCA_050262535.1 Clostridia bacterium | reverse complement strand
AAAAATCCCTGATGTCAGCCACATTATCCATGGCCATCGCCTCGTTCGCTACTTTCCTGCATTTCTCAAGGCTGATATTTAAAATACGTTCTTTGATTTCAGGTATCCATACAGGCGTCATGGAAAAGGAATCTAATCCCAAACCCAGTAATAATTTTAACGCCATGCGGTCAGATGCCATTTCACCGCATATGGCCACATGCTTATTCTCCTTGAACGGGTTGTTTCAGCTTGCCTTCAGGAGTGTAGAACGTTGAAAGATACTCCGTGCCTTTGGTGCTGATGTCGATAGTGAACAGCACGTCGAGCGAGGGGCTTGATACCGCCACTCTGTACTGATCCTCATAATCGACACGGAATGAATACTCGCGATTGTACGCTTCAAAATTGAACAGCTCTCGCAGCACGTTTCGATTAAAGGAGTACACATAAAAGATCCCGTATCCTCCGCTGCCCCCTGTATCGATGCTGACGAGAATATCGTCGACCTGATCCTTGCTGAACTCTCCGAGAAACAGCCGTGCGTTATAGCCTGCATTGACTGGAAGCGGGACTGTTGTCAATTGGCGGGAACGCCCGTCCTGGATGGCCAGTGTAATGTGGTCAGCAAAGCCGCTCGAGGGTCCTCCTGGTTTATACCCGTAAAGGTACACGTGATCCGGCACGCTGTCACCCGTGACATCTCCTTGTTTTTGGTCAAGCAGATATGTGATGTTTGTGTTTCCTTGATTTGTATAGGCCTGGTCAAATCGAGCCAACGTAACTCCTCCTGGTATAGACGTATTTCTTTTTCACTGCCTATCATATGTAGGGAGATGTCGGGGGTACTTCCGCAGATGCCCAATAACCAAGCGAAGGAAACAGACAGGGTGGAAACCGGTTGCCCTTTCCTAAGTCACTTTTTTCACGGTATAGTAATTTGGGAGGGGAAATTATACGAATGGGTGTTTGAATTGTATGAATAAGGGGAAAATATATGCGGATTGTATTGATGCTGCTGATCCTGTTTTGCAACACATTTCTTGCTTTGACTCCCGCCTTTGCGACAACGAATCTGGATCAGCCACGGACGAATGCGGGAGTGATGGACCTACGAGGATGGGATTTTCAACAGGAAGGAAATGTGAAGCTGGAAGGGGCTTGGGAATTTTACTGGCAGCAGCTGCTTGCGCCGAAGGATTTCGACGAAAAGACAGATGCCAGCAAGAGCGAATATGTGCAGGTACCCGGTGTCTGGAGACAATACGAATACCATGGAAAACCGCTCTCAAGCTTTGGCTATGCGACGTATCGAATGCGAATCCACCTGGACGAAAGTGAAGCCGAGCAGGTGAAATCGTTATACATACCGAGTGTCTCCACAGCGTATAAGCTATGGGTCAATGGCAAGCTGGTCGCGACAAATGGAACGGTTGGGATGACCGAAGCCGAGATGGTTCCCCAGGATTACGCTCAGATTGTCTCTTTTTTGCCGAAAAGCAGCGACGTTGAAATCGTCATGCAGGTAGCCAATTTCGTCCAGCGCAAGGCAGGGCTTTGGAAGCCGCTTCTTTTTGGCAGCGAGAAACAGATTTATCGGGAACGGGAGATCAGCGTGACGTATACCGTTTTTCTCACGGGCAGCCTGTTTTTTATGGGGATTTATCATCTAATTCTGTTTGTCTTGCGGAAACAAAATCTGTCAGCGCTCTTTTTTGCGATTCTTTGCCTCGGCTTTATCATCCGAATGCTGGTGGTAGGCGATATTTATCTTGTATGGCTGTTTCCGCAGATTAGTTGGGAAACAGCAGTCAAGCTGGAATATTTACCGATTTATATGGGTGTTCCTCTCCTGCTGCGCTACATTCAGCTGGAATATCCGCACGAGATGAATCCGAAGATTGCCAAAGCTTCCATGGCAATCGGGATTGTGTTCAGTTTGGTGGTCCTGTTCACCCCGGCCAAAATCTACACGTACACGATGCTGCCTTATGAACTGCTGACGCTTGTCACCTTTTTCTACATCATTGTTGTGACCATTCGCGTAGCTGTGAAACGAAGAGTCGGGGCGGTCATGAACATGATCGCCATCGTGCTGCTCTTTTTTGCAACGCTGAGTGCCACCTTGTACTACAATCAAATTCTGGCTTTGGGAGATTCGCTCTCTGTCGGGGTATTCGCTTATTTGTTTGCACAGTCGTTTATACTTTCCTTGAAGTTTGTTCGCAATTCGGTGCAGGTCGAGAAGCTGTCCGGTGAACTGCTGGGGTTGAATGCATCTTTGGAGAGAAAGGTTCGGGAGCGGACCGTCGCCTTGGAAGAAATCAATTCGAGCCTGCAACAGGCGAATCAGGAGATTTCGCGCATGGAGGCGTCCCGAAAGAAGCTGTTGTCCAACATTTCCCATGAGTTGGGCACGCCCCTCGATGTTATTCAAGGGTACCTGAAGGCAATGCTTGATGGGATCATTGAAACGAATGACCGCAAATACATCACGCTGATGTACGACAAGACGGTCTACCTGGATCGCATTATTGAAGATTTGTTTGAACTGTCCAGGCTGGAGGCGGGACAGCTTCCTTTTTACAACCAATCGGTTGCCGTCATCCCGTTTCTTCGGAATGTATATGAAAAATTCGAATTGGATGTGAAGCAAAGCGGGTTTCGCTTTGAGCTGGAACTTCCTGAGGAGTCCTTTGGCAAGGGGACTTCTGCTGACTTGATTCCTGTCGTATCGATTGATTCCGTCCGAATTGAGCAGGTGCTTACCAACTTTCTCGTCAATGCGAAAAAATTCACCCCGCCCCATGGAACCATTACAATACGAGCCGAGATTTTGCCAACCGGATTCGTGCTTGTCCAGGTAGTGGACACAGGAAGAGGGATTGCTGCCGAAGAGCTGCCACACATTTTTGAACGGTTTTTCAAAGGCTCGGGTGCCAGACAGTGGCAAACAGAGGGAGTCGGCTTGGGGCTATCCATCGCCAGGGAGATTATCCGCAAGCACGGCGGAGAGATTAGGGCGCAGAGCACGCTTGGCGCAGGCAGCACGTTTTCGTTTACACTGCCCGTCCGGTATGAAGCGGCTCCCCCTCAATCCAGAACGGAGGCGACCTAAATGAGTACGGGAACGATTCTGGTCGTCGAGGATGACCAGGATTTACGAGAGTTAATGCGTCTCTATTTGGAGAAAAATGGTCTGCAGGTATATTGTGCCGAAAACGGTGAGCAGTCGCTGCACTTGCTCCGCCAAAAACAGCCGGATGTGATCGTAATGGATGTGATGCTGCCGGATGCGAACGGTGTCGATCTGTGTCAGAGCATCAGAGAGTTTTGTCAGACACCGATCATCTTTGTCAGCCGGATGCGCGAAGCGGATGATATCATCAAGGGACTGGAGCTTGGTGGGGACGACTACATGACGAAGCCGTTCGACCCCAACATCCTGGTTGCCCGGGTGAAAGCACATCTGCGCCGCGCTGCACTGGCAAAGCAGCAGGGAGATCAATCGGCTGACCAGCGCTTTTTCCGGTATAAAGGGCTCGAAATCGATTTGCATGGCTATGAGGTCAAGCTGGATGGAGAGCCTGTTGCGCTGTATGCGAAAGAGTTGCAATTGCTGCTGTTTCTCGTACAGCATCCGAATCAGGTATTCAGTTTTCAGCAATTGCTAGACCAAGTGTGGGGCTATGACCATGCTCGTGACGAACGGACCGTCATGGTGCAGATCAGCAATTTGCGAAAAAAGATTGAGAGGGACCCGACGAATCCACGGTATATTCAAACCGTGCGAGGGTTTGGGTATAAATTTCACATCGAGTAGAGCAAATCATCGGTTGTGACACCGCTTTTCCTCATGAAGGCAGGGAGGCGGTTTTTTTTCGTTTTTTAGCAGTTTTAAAGGTTCGAAGGTTATCATATTTTGTTGAAATCAATCAAACGAGAGGTAGATTCTATGAATGCGAGAAGGACTGTTGGATTCATACTCTTCATCTTTTACCTATTTCTCTCAATGAATAGCTACTCTGCTACCAATGCGAATACCTACATCCATATAAGAGGATCTTCAGTCATGTACCTTCTGATGCAGCCACTCGCGGAAGCGTATATGAAGGAGCATCCGGGTACCTTCGTGGTAATGACGACCACCTCGTCGGGGTCTTCAGCGAGAGGATTGAAGTCCTTGCTCGAAGGAACGTCAAATATTGCGATGTCTACAGAAGATCCTGATGATTTGTCCATGAAGATGATGATGGAAAAGGGAATCACACTGGAGCGGAGCGTGGTGGGATACGACGTCGTTACCCCTTTTGTAAACAACCAAAACCCCATATCGGCTCTTACGGAAGATCAGCTCAAACAGATCTACA